>JBATUU010000461.1:0-11749 GCA_049671385.1 Ornithinimicrobium sp.
GCATACACCTGCTCTTTGGCATCGGAGCGCACCAGATAGTCGGCCACCCCGATCGCGACCGCGTCGGCCCCGGTGAAGCTGGATCCGGTCAGGGCCAGATGCGTGCCCAGCTCGCCCGGGGCCCTGGACAGCAACCACAACGCGCCGACATCGGGGAAGAATCCGATGATCGTCTCCGGCATGGCGAGCTTGCTGCGCTCAGTGACGAGACGGTGAGAAGCGTGCCCGGAGATGCCGATGCCGCCGCCCATCACGACGCCATCCATCCAGGCGACGTACGGCTTGGGGTAGTCGCGGGTGGCAGCGTTGAGCCGGTATTCGTGGGCGAAGAAGCTCATCGCTCCTTCGATGTCACCGCTGTGCACCAACTCTCGCATCTGGCGGACGTCGCCCCCGGCGCACAGACCCTTGCCGCCGCCTCCTTCGACCCATACGGCCCGGACGTCGTCCGTGTCGGCCCAGTCCTCGAGCGCGGTCATCATCGCCGAGATCATTGACGGGTCGAGCGCATTCAGGGCCTTCGGGCGGTTGAGCGTGATCACGCCGATGGGGCCATTGATGCCGGTGAGCACAGTCTCGGTGTCTCTGCCGTTGTCGCTGTCGCTGTCGCCCATTCCAGAAAGGCTAGTGGCTCGACCGAGCGTTGGCTGCGCGAGTCGAGGGCATCGGGTTTTGCTACGTAGACTTCGGCGCCATGGGTAAGGCTTCACGACGCAAACGCAACGCTGGCTCGGCGACCAAGGCTGCCGTTGACCCGGGGCAGGCTCGCGCCCCGCATGTCGCGCGGCCCTTCGAGGGCCTGCCGGATGAGACCGAGTGGGTAGCGATGCGGGAGATCGTCCCCGCGGCCACCGCGCCGCTGAGCGTGCAGCTGCCGGACGGTTCGACCCGCGACATCACCGTGGCGACAGTGCTTCCTGGCGCGATGCCGGCGCTGCACCGCGCTGACGGTGAGATCCTGGTCGCGCTGCAGGCGCGCACGTCCAGCGGGGACGCCAGCCGCGACATCGCCCAGGCTGTGATCGTTGCCAACGACGCCGAGCCGGGCACGCCGATCACCGCTGTTCGTCCGGCGACCGCTGGCACGCCGCGACTTCAAGACATGCTGGTGCTTGGACAGTCATTGAGCGCAGAAGTCCACGAAGACTTCGGGTTTTGGGTCGAGGGCGATCAGGAGTCCAACCCGGAAGTCGCCGCCGCGTTGGAACAAACCAACGAGGCAGCCGTTCCCACCGAACGTATCGACTCCGTGCCCTCGGCATTCTGGTGTCAGATGGGTGATCGCGCATACATCCGCTGGCTGCTTGCCGAGGACGAGGATGACGCCACGATCGCGATGGCCCGGCTGCAGGCCGCTGGCGAGCACACGCTCGGTGACGGCACGGTGTTGCTGGGCGCCTTTCGAGCCGCGGGCCTGTTGGTGCCGGTCTTCGAGGTCGACACAGACATCCCGTCCGCCGAGCACGCAGATGCGCTGCAGGCCATCGCGCAGCGATATGCCGACGCGCTCACGGTCACCGACTCGCTCACCCCCTCGGAACGGCGGGCGCGCGACGGCATCATCAGCCGCCAAGTCACCCTGCGTTAGCCAGCGCGGGGCGGCCTCGTGCTGCGATGCTGAGCGCGGCGCCGTATGCGATCGTCAGAGCAGCGGCGACAGCTGCCAGGCCGGAGTCATTCAGCACCCAGCCGATGATGCAGGTCGCCAGCAAGGCGCCACCGGTCGCCCGCATCAGGTGTTGATCCCAGATCGGCAACAGGCGCCCGCCGATCGCAGTGCGCCGGGCGGTCACGGCATACACCGCTAGCGCCAGCAAGAGCACAATCAGCCAGGAAGACGGCCCATCCAGCAGCACGCCGGCGACACGATCGAGCCGGGCCCCCAGGATCGCGATCGCATTGCCGTTGACGACAACTTCGATGACCCTGCCGCCGGTGCCGCGCGAGGATTCGGGCTGCAGCCAGTCGGCAAAAGCAATCACGCCCAGTGTGGCCACCGCAATGATGCCAAGGAGGAAGATCACCGACGGGCTGAGACGTCGGCCGGCTGCCGCGACGGACAACAACAAAGTGCCGATCAGCATCGGCAGTACGCCACCGGGGTCCGCGCCCCAGTCGTCCGAGCCGATGATCGCCGCCGTGCTCAGACCCAGCGACACCACTGCGAACAGACCCAGCCACTGGCCGCGCGGCGCGGAATAGCCGTGCCCGCTGCGCAGATAGCACAGCGATGCGATGCACCCCCCGAGCAGCAGGACGGCAGTGCTGAGCAGGCCGAAGGGCACGGAGGTCAAACCGTAGAACCGGCTGCTGGTGATCTCGTGCGCACCGAGCACCGAACGCATCGCAAGCCCGCCGCCCGTGGCCGCGTCAGAGCCCACCACGATGACCGTGACGGCGGCAACCACGGCAACAGGGATGAGCGGATGATGAGCGATGAGCCGGTAGGCACCCCATGCGGCGACCAGGATCACGGCGCCGAAGATCGCGGTCAAGAGGATCAGAGCCAGGTTGGTCCGGAACATGCCGACAGTGGTGACATCGGCTGAGTCCAGATCGACTCCCCATCGCCACCACGGCAGCCACGACGCGCACAACGTAGCGACCGGGAGAGTAGCCATTGCCAAACCGACGAGGCTCAGCGGGCCGCGTGCATGCTGCGGCCGCGACCTATCGGGGGCGGTGGCAGGAGGTGCGTACACCAGCCAGGCCGACGCCGCTCCTAGAGCAAGAGCAAACAGCACGGCCCAGGTGATCGCTACACCGCGCTGTGCCCGGTCGGCCAACGTGATGGCCGCCGAGAACTGCTGGTTTTCGTCGAGGCGGTCACCCTCGGGGGAAGGGGGCGCCGTCAGCGGATGACCGCCCATATCGGCCGTTACCGGCACATTGGCATTGGTCAAGATGGTCGCGGACAGGTCGGGCCATGCGACGACGCCGGGAGTCTGCGTTGAACGGGACCAGAGCGTGGCTGCTCGGTCCGAAGCCTCGCCGTCTGGTCCGGTGCGGAGGATGAGGACCGGTCGGGTGGCCTCCTGTGCGCCTGTCGAGGTCGCATTGCCACCGGGCATTCCGGCGACAATGAGGAGCGAGTTCGGCTGCAACACCTCTGTCATCCGGGCGACCCTGGCATCGAGCCCTGCACTGTCTGAACCGCGCGCATCGATCAACAGCACTGGGCACGCGTTCCTACCACCGACCACCCGTCTCAGGTTGAGATCATCCAACGGGCTCGGGTCGAAGCGGCCAAGAACCCCCGTACGGTCCGAGGAGGCCAACGCCGCCAACGGTCCGTATGCCGCAAGGCACTGACCCTCGGCCCGCAACCCCGTGGCCAGCGAGCCCAACGCCACCTGTCGCGGGGGCTTGCTCCATGCTTCCTGCCAGGCGTCGAAATCCGCCAACCTCACGATGTCCGGACGCTCGCTTTCGTCTGCTTCCTCAGTGTCCTCGCCGTCCTCTTCGACGCTCGCAGTCTGCGTTTCGAGGTCAGGCGGGGACTCCCCGCGGCAGTCCCGGGGATCCGTTGCGGCCGAGTCACGACCGTCGGTGATTGCGCTCGCGGACCCGGGCACAACCGCGACCGCCCCTAGGCTGAGCCATGCTTCGGTGGCGCACGGAACCGGTGTGCGGTGCTCCATCACCACCGAGGCGCTGATCGCGTCGGCGGCCAGTGCTTGCAGCGTGGGAGTGCTCTCGTTGATGTCGGACCACGTCAGGCCGGGCGCGCCGACCAGCACCATGCGATCGACCGACTCCGCGTCGCGCAGACCGGCCACCGGGGCCCCCGGTGTGGCAGATGACGGCTCGCGCATCCCTGCTATCCCGAGGGCGAACAGGGTCAACACCAGCAAGAAGATGCCGGCTGGACGCACCAGAGGGGTGGACATAACGGCTCACTCTAGGCGTGTCTGGCGGGGGAGTTCGGTGATGACGGCGCATACAGTTCAGTCGTGACTTCGCCCGAGATTGCCAGTGCAGCGGCACTGGTCGCGGTGGTGCTGGCGTTGATCGCGCTGGGTGTGGCTGTGGCGCAGCGACGCCGGTATGCCGCATTGGCCCGGCGATACGCCGTGCTGTGGGGCGAGCCGAACGCCGAAACCCACCGCGACATTGCGCAGATCATGGCCGGGCACGTCGAGGCCCTCGGCACTGAACGTACGCGGATCGAGGCTCTTGAGCAGTCGGTCGCGGTGCTCCGCGGCGGCGTCGAGCAAAGCCTGCAACACGTTGCCGTCGTGCGCTATGACGCGTTCGGCGACATGGGTGGCCGGATGTCGTTCAGTGCCGCGATCATCGACGATCGCGGCGACGGCATGGTGCTCAGCTCGATTCACGCACGCAGCGAAAGCCGGACCTACGCCAAGGGCATCGTCGGTGGCACCAGCGATGTGACCTTGAGTCCCGAGGAGCGCCACGCTCTTGATGCCGCGCGCTCCGGCACAACCAGCTAGCGCGCTAATCGCCGGCCGGGAGCCGGACGATCAGTGACTTCGGGTTGACCTCGACATCCATCACCACAGCCGCGCCGATCGTGTCACCGTCGACCTGCACTTCCACCGGCTTCGACACCTCGACCAGCACCCGCGTGGAGGACAGGTGCTTCAGCCGCGGTTGGGGCCCGGGCAAGTCACGCTTGAAGACCAATTTGCGAGCGATCGAAGCCCACCCGAACACGCCTCGCGGATAGAGCAGCAGCGCGGTCACCAATCCGTCGTCCGAGCGTGCCTCAGGCAGCAGCTCGAACCCGCCCTGCAGCTTGCCGACGTTGCCAACGATGACCGAGCGCACCGATCGGTGCTCGTGCTGGCCATCGGCCAAGGTGACGTCCACCGAGAATTGCGGACCCTGTAGGTGCTGGGCCCCAGCGAGGACGTAGGCGCCCCAGCCGATCTGTGACTTCAGATCGTCGTCCTCAGCTGTAGCCATGATCTCCGCGTCATACCCCAGTCCAGCCATAACCATGAAGAAGTGATCCTCGACTTCGGGTGCCTCACCTGGCGCGCTGCCCTCATCGAAGTCAACGTTGGCCGCATCGTCATCCGGGTCATCGACGCGGGCCTGGATCTGGGCTGTGCTGGGCCGGGTCAGGCGCAGCGAACAGGTGTCGATCGAGGCGTTGCGGCCGGTCAGCACGACGGCCAGCGACTTGCGCAATGACTCCACCGGAAGGTCGAGATTGCGCGCCAAGATATTGCCAGTGCCACCGGGCAACAGACCGATGGGCACACCCGAATCGACCATGCCTGAGGCCACACTGCGCACTGTGCCGTCACCGCCGAGTGGGCAGACGACATCGACCCCTGCCTCGATCGCCAACTGCGCTTGGGCTCGGCCAGGCTCCTCGATGGTCGTCTCGAGCCAGAGCGGGTCAGCCCAGCCGTGCGTCGCGCACTGACGGCGCACCATAGACCTGACCTCGTCGAGGTCGCTGAACTTGGTGGGATTGACGATGACCGCCGCGCGAGACGTGGTGTCCGTGCTCTGTGAGCTCACCACGGCCTTGGCGGCAGTGCCGGGTCGAGCGAGCCGGCTGATCGGACGTTTCCCGAGGCCGATGCTCTCGACAGCCTCGGCCTCGTTGTGCGCCAAGTAGGCACTGAGGCCGACCAGCGCGGCGCTGATGAACACCGCAAGGGCGAGAGCTACCCAGCTCGGATCGGTCGGCATACCCCCACGCTATGGGATATCGCGCGCTGCGGAGACCGCGACGCTCATCCAGGCCGAGGTCAACAGGCGGCGTTGCTCCCGACGTCGCTCAGTGAGCCCGCGGCGCTGTGAACTCGGCAAGAAAGGACGTGAGCAGTTGCGCCGACTGCTCGCGTGGTAGCACCTCGATCAGCGTCAAGACGGAGGCGAGGTCGATCTCGCCAGTTTCGCGGGCCAGATTGGCCAACTCGGCAGGATCGGGTATGCCGTTCGCCGGGGTCTGCGTGTTGCCGGCCCCGCCTGCGCTGTCTGCCGCGCCCGCGCTGTCTGCCCCGCCCGCGCTGTCTGCCGCGTCTGGTGCACCGGTCCCCGCGACGGTGTGCGCCGGCATGAAGGCCTCACGCACGTCCTCGGCACCGGCCCGCAGAGCCGCAATGAGTTCATCCAGCACACCGAGCGTCGCTGGAGTGATCGTCAGGTGGGTGGTGCGGGCGATGACGGTTCCGTCGCTCTGAACCAGCCCGGGCTGCCCCTGCAGGATGAAGCCACGTTGAGCCACCGCGGCAGCCCATTGGTGGGGGTCGACCGCTTGCTCGGGGCTGGCATCGGGATCGCTGCAGACCGCGATCAATGGCCCCACGGGCCTGCCGTGCACGCTCAGCCCGTCGATCGCGGCAACGGCGGCCAGCACTGCGTCCGTGGCTTGGACCACCTGCGTTGCCCGCTCGGCATACCCCGACTCGCCCAGTGCCTGCACGATCGACCACGCTGCGGCCAAGGACGTGGCTGAGCGGCTGCCGAGCACCGTCGGGTTGACCACCGGGTAGCCCAGCCACTCGGTCAGGGCGAAGTACCGGGCTCGGTCCATGGCGGCGTCGGCGAACAGAAGGAGCGATGCGCCTTTCGGTGCATATCCGTACTTGTGCAGGTCGGCGCTGATACTGGTGACTCCAGGCACGCGGAAGTCCCAGGCGGGAACGCTGCCTCCTCCGGCCACGGTCCACCACGGCAGGATCCACCCCCCGATACAGGCGTCGACGTGGCAGCCGATACCCCTCTCCTGCGCGGCGGCAGCGACTGCCTCGACAGGTTCGATCACGCCGTGGGGGTAGGACGGTGCCGAGACCACGACCAGCGCCACGGTGTGATCCAGAGCCTCGATCATCGCGGCAACAGACGGCTGGCCGGTCCCAGGACTCACCGGCACCACCTGAACGTCGAGCCCGCAGTAGTGCGCCGCTTTGCGAAAGGCGGCGTGGGTGGCGGAGGTGATGACCACCTTCGGTCGGCCCGGCGCCTGGGGGTGATGCTCTCGCCAGACATCGCGTGCTGCCTTGACGGCCAGCAGACAACTCTCGGTGCCGCCAGAGGTGATCGACCCGGTGGCCTGCGGGCCGTTCAGCATCCTGCGGCCGAACGCCACGAGGTCGCCCTCCATCATCGCCACGGAAGGGAAGGTGGTGGGGTCGAGCCCGTTGACCGGCTGCACCATGCGGGCAGCATCCGCTGCCAGTGAGTCAAGCTCGGGCAATCCACTGTCGTAGACGTAGGACAGCACGCGGCCACCGTGGGTAGCGGCGTCGTGGGCGCGGTAGGCGGCGAGTCGGCTCAGGATGGCCGCGGCGTCGAAACGCGAGGGCTCACTCACCACGTTGAGATGACCGGGAAACGGTACGCCGTCATCGCTGCCGCCCCTGGACGTCGTTGGCGGCCGGGACTACCACTCGGTCGTTACTGAACGTCGGTACTGCCGGCTGACTGCTCCAGCGTGACCTGCGCCAGGTCCGCGGGGATACGGGTGAATCGCACGACCTCCCCATTGGACTCCCGCACGGCCGTGATGAAAGCTCCGGCCCAGGTATTTTCGAAGGCGATCAGAAGTGCAGAACTCTGTTCCGTGAGGCCCTCTGAGACCTCGGATACATCGTCAATACCTAAGGCGCCCGGTTGCAGGAGCTCGATATCGGGAAAGTCGGTTGAGGCTCCGTTGGCGAGCTCGACACCGGTCACAGAGGTGACCTCACCGTCGCCGTCCTTGCTCACGAAAACGATGTCGACAAGGCGCACCGTTTGAGTTTCGGTGAGGCGCTTGATCTCTGGAGCAATGGCACCGTTGAATTGATTTCCCTCGAAGCCGATCACGATGATGTCGATCGGCGATGACCCTGTCGCGGCAACCTCTGTCATGAAGGTGAGGCTACCAAGTGGCGGCTCATCTGGGGAGGGCTCAGCGCATTCGTCGCACTTTACGGCGAAGAGCCCACGCGTGGCATCGATGGTTCGCGATAGCGCGTCAACACCAGCAGACTTGCGGCAACCAACAGTGCAGGCAATGCCGAGAACGCCAGAATGATCGACACCTGGGCCGACTCAGGTTGGACAAGGGTGGCTGCAGCCGTGCTGGATTGGAAGCCGCCAACGGCGAGGGTGACCAAGACGATGCTTGGCCCGAGCGCCAGGCCGGCCGTTTCCCCGGCTGTCCACACTCCACTCATCGTGCCGCCGCGTTCGCGTCCGGCGGCCGTGATGACATCCGGCAACATCGATAGCGGGAACAACTGCATCCCGGCGTAGGCCACCCCGGCCAGCGCGACGGCTGCGTAGACCCACCAGCCCGGAGCAACCAACATTCCGAGCAGCGCGATGGTCGCGACAAAGAACCCGAGCGAGGCAGTGCGCAACGCGTGTGGCTTGCCGTAGACGGCGGCATACCGAGTCCATAACGGCATCACGATCAGGGCCGGGCCGACCAATGCCAGGAACAGGAACGTCAGGGCGGTCGGACTGCCGAGCACGTAGGTCGCTACATACTGCGCAGCAGCGAGCATGATCCCGATCGCGAGCGCCTGAAGGACGAAGACGCCGAGAAGTACCCGGTAGGCGCCCTGATGACGGATCACATCCCAGGCGCGGGAGTAGCTCGCTGCGGTGGTGATCGTAGGGGCCAGGGTCGGTGCTGAGATGCGGTGGCGCCGCATACCCCACACGGCCGCGAGCATGCCGATGAGCACTAGGGCAGCGATCAGCACACCCATCACGAGATATCCACTCGGGCCACCACCGGCTGCATCTCGGATCGCCGGGCCGCCCGCGCCGACGAGCAGGATGGTCAACGTCAGCGTGGCGATCCGCCAACTCATCAACCGGGTGCGCTCGCGGTAGCCGTCGGTCAGCTCGGCCGGTAGCGCGATATAGGGCACCTGGAAGAGGCTGAATGAACTGGTCGCGAGGACGAAGAAGATGAGCACCCAGCCGGCTGCTGCGTTCGGCGCCCAGCCCGTGGGGACGGCGAACATGCCGATGAAGCCGATGGGCAGCGTCAGAGCCCCGAACGCCATCACACGGGTGCGGGTGCCCCGGCGCGTTGCTTCAGTGTCGCTCAGGCTGCCGATGGCAGGGTCGATGACGACGTCCCAGACCTTGGGCACGATCACGACGATCGAGGCCATCAGGGCGGGCACAGCCAGGGTGTCGGTCAGGTAGTAGGCCAGGACGAGGCCGGGCAGTGTGCCGAATCCGCCGGTGCCGACACTGCCGGCCGAGTAACCCACGACCTCGCGGGTCGGAATCCGACGTGTCATGCCCGGCACTCTAGACCGGTAGATCGCCTGACAAAGCAGATCGCCCGACAGAGCAGATCGCCTGAGCCGGCAGATCCCACCGCGTTCGGGCCGCACGGGGCGGCGCTCTCACCAGGGTGTGCACGCTCTCACATACGAAGGCTTCGGTGAGAGCGTGCATACCTCGATGAGAGCGGCGAGGCCGGACGCGGTGGCGAGGGCGGGGGAGCCTCGGTGGGTGGGTATTCAGCGGTGTCCGAGACGGCGGGAGACGTTCTGTGCGCAGTTGCGGACTTCCATCACCAGGTGCTCGGGTATGCGCCCGCTCGCCTGCGCGGCAAAGGTGACCGTAACCGCCGCGATGGGGTAGTCGGTATGGTCGCCCACCGCGACGGCCACCGACGCCAATCCAAGGGTGATGGAGTCGGCCTCGACCGCATACCCGCGCTGTCGTGTCTGGGTCAGCAGCCCGCGCAGTGCGCTAAGCGACGTCGGGCCCAGACCATGTCGCTGCACGAAGGCGTTGGGGCTGCCGAAGACCGCCCTGACCTGCGCGGCCGGCAGGGCCGCCAAGATAGCGAGGCCGCTGGCGGTGAGGGTTGCCGGTAGTCGCACGCCGACATCGCTCACCAGCGAAGGTCGGCCGGGGAACCGCTGCTCGATCAGATACAGCACGTCGGGCCCGTGCAAAATTGCGAGGTGCGAATTCTGCTCGCACGACGTGGAGAGGTCGGCCAACAGGGGACGTGCAGCGCGTTGCAGACTGCCCTGCCGGGAGTATGCCGAGCCGAGCTCGAAGGCGGCGATGCCCAAGCCATAGCGTCGTTGATCCGGCAGGTGCACGACGTACCCGCGGCTGATCAGCACGTCCAACAGTCGATAGGTCGTGGATCGGGCCAGGCCCAGCTCCGTGGCGATCCGACCCGCGGGCACCGGGCCAGCCTGGTGAGCCAACACCGCGAGCACATCGAGAGCGTGACCGGCGGCCGGAGATGCCGATGCGCGAATGCCGCCCGAGTGCGGCGCGTCCGCTGCAGCCATAGGCACAAACTACGCACTCGGGGTGTCTGGCAGGTATTGCGAGTCTGGGCTGCCAGCGCGCCGCCGCTTACCGTTGATGTCGTGACCCAGAACGAGAGTATGCGGGACCGGATGCTGGCCGGAGAGCTCTACATCGCGGATGACCCGCAGATAGCACACGATTCGCAGCGGGCTCAGCGCCTGACGCACCGGATCAACACGATCGATCCGAGCACTCCGGGGGCGGTCCACGCCTTGCTGGTCGAGCTGCTGGGCGGATTCGGCGAGGGCAGCGAGGTCCGCCCGCCGCTGCAGTGTGACTACGGTTCGCAGACGACGATTGGTGCGCGCACCTTCGCCAACTGGGGCTTGATTCTGCTCGACGTCGCGACGATCTCGATCGGAGACGATGTCCAGATCGGCCCCAACGTGCAGATCCTCACCGCGACCCACCCGCTCGATCCCGAACCTCGACGTCAGAAGTGGGAGGCGGCCGAGCCGGTCAGCATCGGCGACAACGTCTGGCTGGGCGGCGGTGTGATCGTGTGCCCGGGAGTGAGCATCGGCGCGAACACAGTGGTTGGTGCGGGGTCGGTCGTCACCCGCGACCTGCCGGCCGGAGTGCTCGCGATGGGGTCACCGGCCCGGGTGCTCCGCGACCTCTAGCTCTGCGATCTGATCTCCCTGGTGTCTCACATGTGGGACACAACTGCTCGCACAGGCCTTCGTAGTCCGGCCGCGTGGGAGTGAAATGAAGACATGTCCTCAGTCACCGTGGGAATCGCGGGGGTGTCCCCCCAGGACGTGGTGAGTGTCGCTCGCCACGAGGCCGCGGTGCGGATCGACGATGAGTCGCTCGCGGAGATGCAACGCTCGCGAGAGGCGATCGAAGCGCTGGCGGTTGACCCGCAGCCGCACTACGGCATATCGACGGGCTTTGGGGCGCTGGCCACCACGCACATACCAACGCAGCGCCGAACGCAGTAGCAGCGCAGCCTGATCCGGTCGCACGCTGCTGGCTCCGGACCTGAGGTCGAGCGTGAAGTCATCCGGGCGATGATGGTGTTGCGGTTGTCCACGCTGGCGACCGGACGCACCGGGATCCAGGTCAGCACGGCGCTCGCGTATGCCGACCTGCTGACCCACCGCATCACCCCGGTGGTGCATGAGTTCGGCTCGCTCGGCTGCTCTGGGGACCTCGCGCCGCTGTCGCACTGCGCCCTGACGCTCATCGGCGAGGGCGAGGCAAGAGACTCACGCGGCACGTTGATGTCATCCGCCGATGCGCTGGCACGTGCCGGGCTGTCCCCGGTCGTGCTCGCGGAGAAGGAAGGTTTGGCGCTGATCAACGGGACGGACGGCATGCTCGGCCAGCTCGTCCTCGCGCTGCACGACCTGGACACGCTCATCGTCACCGCCGATATCGCAGCCGCGATGAGCGTCGAGAGCCAACTCGGCACCGACGACGTGTTTGCAGCCGACCTGCACGCGCTGCGGCCGCACCCGGGTCAGGGCACATC
>JBATUU010000462.1:0-8254 GCA_049671385.1 Ornithinimicrobium sp.
AAGGTCGCCTGGTCATCGGCGTGCGCGTCGCGCGGCTCGCTGGCGGGCTGGTGTTGATGTTGATCGAGGACCGGACGGCTGCTCGACGAGTCGAGGAGGTCCGCCGTGATTTCGTCGTCAACGTCAGTCACGAGCTCAAGACGCCGGTCGGCGGCTTGTCCTTGCTGGCTGAGGCAGTCGAGGGCGCAAGCGATGACCCGGAGGCTGTGCGCCGGTTCGCCCGCCGGATGAAGGTCGAGACAGAGCGTCTGTCCGCACTCGTGAGCGAAGTCGTGGATCTGTCGCGGCTCCAAACCGCCGACCTGCTGACCGAGCTCAAGGTGGTGGATGTGCGCGACTGCGCAGCCGATGCGGTGGAGCAGACTCGAGTCATCGCCAGTGAACGCGTGGTCACCTCTCGTGCCGCTGGCCCCTCGCACCACCTGCGGGTATACGGCGACGCTGATTTGATCACCACCGCCATTCGCAACCTGGTCACGAACGCCATCAACTACTCCGAGGACAGCACGAGGGTGTCGGTCGTCACGCGCCGCGTGGACGACATCGTTGAGATCAAGGTCTCCGATCAGGGTCGAGGCATCTCACCTGATGATCAAGAGCGCGTTTTTGAGCGGTTCTACCGGGTCGATGCCGCACGGTCGAGGATGACCGGAGGCACCGGACTGGGTCTGTCCATCGTCAAACACATCTGCTCGAACCTCGGCGGAGAGGTCACTCTGTGGAGCCAAGAAGGGCAAGGCTCCACCTTCACGATCCGACTTCCGGGCATCACCGATGATGATCGCCCCGTTGGCTCTGAAGCTCCAGCTGATCGACGCCCCGCCCCACGGAAGGTAGCCATATGACCCGCATTCTGGTGGTCGAGGACGAGGAGTCCTACTCCGACCCACTGTCCTATCTGCTCGGCAAGGAGGGGTATGAGGTGGCGGTCGCGGGCACCGGGACAGCCGCGATCGAGGAGTTCGACAAAAGCGGCGCCGACCTGGTGTTGCTGGACCTGATGCTGCCCGGGCTCTCCGGCGTGGACGTATGCCGGGCCCTGCGACAGCGTTCCTCCGTGCCGGTCATCATGCTGACCGCCAAGGACAGCGAGGTCGACAAGGTGGTCGGCCTAGAGATCGGGGCCGACGACTACGTCACCAAGCCCTACTCGGCGCGCGAACTCTTGGCCCGGATCAAGGCCGTGCTGCGCCGTCAGAGCGAACCCGAGGAGCTGGTGCCGAGCATCATTTCTGCTGGACCGGTCCGGATCGATGTGGAACGTCACCACGTCACGGTCCTCGGGGAGCGGATCACGCTGCCGCTCAAAGAGTTTGAGTTGCTGGAGATGTTGCTGCGCAATTCGGGGCGAGTGATGACGCGTGGACAGTTGATCGACCGCGTGTGGGGCAGCGACTACGTCGGCGACACCAAGACGCTCGATGTTCACGTCAAGCGGTTGCGGGCCAAGGTGGAGCCTGAT
This sequence comes from Ornithinimicrobium sp., assembly GCA_049671385.1. Taxonomy (GTDB): domain Bacteria; phylum Actinomycetota; class Actinomycetes; order Actinomycetales; family Dermatophilaceae; genus Ornithinicoccus. The sequence goes on from JBATUU010000462.1 coordinate 1,463, forward strand.
CCCGCCAAGCCGCGGCACATCCAGACGGTACGCGGACTGGGTTACAAGTTCGAGGAGGACTGAGAACCGAACCGCTATCTGCCTTGGTTGGCGACGGCGTCCGAAGCCGCTTCAGCCGCATCGGCGTCAAGATAGCGCCCACCCTTGGTGATCGGTTGGAAGTCAGCATCCAACTCGTACAACAGCGGAATCCCGGTCGGGATATTGAGACCGGTGATGTCTTCATCACTGATCCCGTCCAGGTGTTTGACCAGCGCGCGCAGGCTGTTGCCGTGAGCGGCGATCAGCACGACGTGACCGGCTTCCAGATCCGGGATGACGCTGGACTCCCAGTACGGCAGCATCCGAGTAATCACGTCCTTGAGGCATTCTGTGCTGGGCATCTCATCGCCCAGGTCGTCGTATCTCGGATCGCCCTGCTGGGCATATTCAGAATCGGCCTCAATCTCCGGCGGCGGCGTGTCGAAGGAGCGGCGCCACAGCATGAACTGTTCCTCACCGTACTTTTCGCGGGTGTCGGCTTTATTCAAACCTTGTAAGGCCCCGTAGTGGCGTTCGTTGAGCCGCCAGGAACGGCGCACCGGGATCCAATGCAGGTCGGCGGCATCCAGTGCGATATTGGCCGTCGTAATCGCCCGGCGCAGCACAGAGGTATGCAGCACGTCGGGTGCCAACCCGGATTCGGTGAGCAGTTCGCCACCTCGGCGCGCTTCCTCGCGGCCCTTGTCCGACAGATCCACGTCGACCCAGCCGGTGAAGAGGTTCTCAGCGTTCCACAGGCTCTCGCCGTGGCGCAGCAGGATCAGGGTGTGGTGGCCTTGGCCAGCATCGGTGCTCATGGCGCGTCAGTCTAGTGAAACGGTGCCCGAGGTGCAGTTCGTCGGTGGTGAGAATCCCTTGAGAATGTTGAGCTTTCAATGAGTCAATGGACTGCGACAGATAGCCATTGATCTATTGACTCAGGATGTGATCTGGGCCACATTCGAATTCTGCTGGGACGCCAGGACTACCCGATGGGGGTGGCCGCGCGGCAGGTCTTCAGGAGGGTACTAATGCTTCGCTCTACACTCACTCGCCCCTTAGTGGGCTCTGTGATTGCCGCGAGTTTGGTGGCGGCCCCTGCCGGTGTCCAGGCCTCAACAACCACAGCCAACTCCTCCAGCCAAGCCGCGCTGTCACTAGCCACGTCCGATGTCACCAGTGACAAAGAAGCAGCACGGGTTGATCAGTTGCCCACGCCCACGCCGGACACCTTTGACTGCACAAATGTCTTCGAAGTCCCGAGCGAATGTGGCACCGTTGAGTTGCCTTTGGATTACGACAAGCCGAGGGGCACCCAGACCGAGGTCGCCTATCTCAAGGTGGAGGCAACCGACCCGGCAAACAAGATCGGCACATTGTTCGTCAACCCCGGTGGCCCCAGTGGCTCCGGGGTTTTCCTGGCGGCAGACGCCCGCTTCTTTTTGTCGCCCGACGTCCTCGCGAAGTTCGACATCGTGGGTATCGATCCGCGCGGCACGAACTTCAGCGACAACGTGCGTTGTTTTGAGAACATCGGCGAAGCGGCCACAGCATCGCAGGGCCTGAATGTCCCGTTCCCGTTCACCACTCGTGAGGAGCGGGCATACAAGAGGTCGTCCAAGGCCGTGGCCCGCGGATGTTCAACGACAGGCAAACCGCTCAGTCGCAAGATGTCGACGGCCAACGTCGCTCGCGACATGGAGATGATGCGCCGGGTTGTCGGTGATGAACAGTTGAACTTCCTCGGCTTCTCCTACGGCTCCTACCTCGGCAACGTCTATTCCAACCTGTACCCGGACCGGGTGCGCGCGGTGGCGATCGACGGCGTGCTCGACCCCGTGGCGTGGGCTGGAACGCCGGCCACGAAGCGCATCCCGATCGACCCACGCTTGCGCTCGGGTGAAGGTGCCCAGCGGGCCATCGACGAGATCTTGCGCGCATGCAAGAAGGCTGGCCCCGAGAAGTGCCTGTTCGCCACGAAGGGTGACCCCGAAGCCAACTACGACAAGATCCTCAAGGAGCTCAAAGAGAACCCCCTCGTGATCACCGACCCGGAGACCGGGGAGGTGTTCTTCACCCTCGACTACCCCACGGCGATCGACTTCCTTCTGGGCGATCTCTATGCGCCATTCGCCCCTGAGATCGTCGACTTCGACCTCACCTTCTTCTATGAGGACCTCTTTGAGTTCCGCGAAGATGACACACCGGAGGCTCAACTGCACGCGGAGAAAGCCACAGCCTTCCTTGATGAATACGACAAGAGGCAAGCGGATATCGAGGCGTCTCAGGAGCGGCGTCAGAAGACCGCGCGCGCGTTGGGTTATGGGTTCCCCTACCCCAACGGAAGTGATGCTTTCTACAGCGTGATGTGCAGTGACTCAAGCGACCCGTTCTACCTGGGCAACTGGCCCACATTTGCGGCTCGCGCCGACAGCACCGCCCCCGGTTTCGGACCACTGTGGACGTGGCAGAGCGCCCCGTGCGCCGAGAAGTTCTGGACGGCTCGGGCCTCGGACTCCTACCGCGGACCCTTCACGGCCAACACCGTGAACCCCGTGCTGGTGGTCGGCAACTATTGGGATCCAGCCACCAACTACGACGGCGCCGTCACAGCCTCGTCCTTGCTGCCCAACTCTCGTTTGTTGTCGAGCAACAACTTCGGTCACACGGCATACGGCACGTCGGCGTGCGTGACCACAGCGATGGACCGCTACCTGCTGACGACCAAGGTGCCGAGGGCGGGCAAACTATGCAAGAGCGCGTTCCCAGTCTTCGACGAGCCGCTCTTTGAAGAGTTCGGCCAGGACCTGAAGTCGCTGGAGCCCGAGGAGTTCCGCGCTGATGCCGAGGCGCAGGAGGAGCAGCTCATTCCCAACCAAGCGCTGCCACCGGTCGTGCCACCGATCCCGGGGGCCATCCCGCGCCGGTGACCTGAAGGCACTGGAGCCGTCCAGTCGATCAGTGCCGAACTGATCGACTGGACGGTGGTGCGTTCACTGCGCGTTACTCGGATCGCCCTCCAAGAGGTGACGGAAGGCCTCGAGGTTCGCGGTGGACTCACCCCGAGAGATCCGCCAGGCCCACTCCGTCTTCATCGCCGACAAGAACCCGAGCGCGAGGAGTTCGTTGAACGGCTCGTCACAGGCACCCAGGCAGGCCCCCAAGATCTCATCCATGGCCCGCTCGTTGACCGCCTCAGCGGCGAAATGGCCCACGACGAAGACGTCGCCACTGGCGTCTATGGCGTAGGCGATGCCGGGCAGCCGCAGATTGCGTCGCAACAAGAACGCGTACACCTCGGCGTGATTTTCATCCGGCCTCCGGATGACGAAGGCTCGCAGCCGCACCGTGCGACTACGGACGACCAGCGAGACCACTGTTTTGAGCTTGCGCTCCCCGGGCAGCGTCACCACGCTCTCCCCTGGGCGTGCGCCGACCTCCCAGTCGACCGACAGAGCATCCAAGTGGCTGCGCACCTGTGCCGTGGTCGCCCGGCGCTGATCGGCGGCCGAGGTGCTCGGACTCATGGCACGAGCGCGGAGGGAATGTCGCTGAGCACCTGCGCGTCCTCCAGGCCTTTGGATTCCGGCCCAGCGATCGCCTCGGCATATACCTGGTCCAAAGCATCGACAGTGTGCTCCCAACTGAACGAGCGGGCATGCTGCGGGCCCAGCTCGGCCAGTTGCTCCTGGTGCTGCGGATCAGCGAGGAGTCCGCCGATCACGTCCGCCCACTGCGCGGGATCGTGGCCATCGACCAATAGCCCCGCCTGACCGACGGCAATCGGCAATCCACCCACTCGGGCGGCGACCACCGCAGAGCCACTGGCCAGCGCCTCGACCGCGACCAACCCGAACGACTCGTTGTATGAGGGAATGCACGTCACATCGGCCGCCCGGTACCACTGCGCCAAGGTCTCTCGAGTGGTGGGTGGCACGAACTGCACCACATCGCTGACCCCCAGTTGGGTAGCCAGATCGGTGAGCCAGGACGGCGCGTTGACCCCCGCACCCGACAGGCCGCCGAGCACTGCGACCACCAGTCGATCTCGCAGCGACGGATCGTTCTCGATCATCGCAGCCGCGGCGCGCAGCAGCACATCGGGTGCCTTCAGCGGCTGGATGCGCCCGACAAAGAGCAACACCACCGCGTCATCACCGACCCCCACCCCCCGGCGGGCATCAGCGCACTCCCCTGGTGTGAACAACTCGATGTCGACACCCGGGTGTACCACCCGGACTTTGGCCGGATCGGCGGCATACAGATCGATCAGCTCCCGAGCCTCCTGCTCGGTATTGGCCACTAAGGTCGTCGCTGCCCCGACGACCTGCTCCTCACCGATCTCACGCCCTCGGGGCTCAGCCACGTCACCCTCTGCGATCCCCAAGTTCTTCACCCGCGCCATCGTGTGCATGGTGGGCACCAAAGGCACATTCCACCGGTCAGCCGCTAGCCAGCCAACCTGCCCGGAGAGCCAATAGTGAGAGTGCACGAGGTCATACCACCGCTCGGGACGCGAGGCAGCGATCCGCATCATCCCGGCCGCGAAGGCACACAGCTGCCCCGGCAGATCGTCCTTGTCCAAACCCTCGAAGGGGCCAGCCGGGACGTGGTGGACGAGCACCGCGTCGCCGAGAGCCTCGGGGTCCAACGGGGCAATGTCAGGCTGGCCGCCGTCGGTGGCGCGGGTGAAGATCTCGACCTGTGTGCCCCGGGCGGCTAGTCGTCGAGCCGTCTCCACCACATAGACGTTCAGACCGCCGGCATCCCCCTGACCCGGTTGCTCCAACGGCGAGGTGTGAACGCTGATCATGGCGACCCGGCGAGGGTGTCTCGCGCGACTCGGGCTCATCGGCTCAGTTTGGCACGGACCCAGATGGCGAGCGTCAGCCCGGTGGCTGCGCCTGCGGTGTTGGCCAGCACGTCGTCCACATCCATCACTCGGTAGGCGCAGTCATAGATGAACCACAAGCCGGTGCCCTGAGAGACTTCGATGACCGCAGAGCAGGCCAGTGCGATGGCCACGATGGCGGGCGAGGACCACGAGCCGAGCATCCGGAGCCCGTAGCCAAGCGGCACGAACAACACGATGTTGAGCAACACCTGCCTCAGTACCGGATCGAACAACAGCCCCACCACGCCGCTGCCTGCTTCTTGGCCCAGGTCCACCACAAAGTGCAGGGGCACCCACTGGGCCTGCGCGCCTGCACCGTCGGCACAACGCCGCTCCATCTCAGCTGCCGCGGGCAGCGGGAGGATTGTGTAGGCCACCAGGGCGGCAGCGTAGCCAGCTGCACTGGCTGCCACAGCGACCCGCCGCCAGGCCTGCACCGGCTCGCGAGAGGCAGTGGTGATGAACGGAACGGCCATGGCCATCACGAAAAAAATCACCACGACCACTACGGCGATCCCCGGTGCCAGCGTGTCGCCCATCAGTCGCGGTTGTAGTCGTCCTGCAGGCGCTCGATGTCATCCTCGGCAAACTCGCCGAAGGCGATCTCCAGGAATCTAGCCGGCTCCGGCCCTGGGTTCGCGACTCGGTGGGCGCTCCCCAGGGGCACCCACACCATCTCCCCGGATGCGGCCTGCCAGTGCTGATCATCGACGACGACGTCCATCGGGCCATCGAGCACCTGCCACAGCTCTGCGCGCTGGTTGTGCCGCTGCAGCGAAAGCCGGTGCCCCGGTAGCACCGTGATGACCTTGACCGTCACCGGCTCATTCGCCACGTACCGGCTGTAACTCCCCCACGGAGCCCGGGTCGTGGTGACGGCGTCGAGCCGGCCGGGCTCAGGATGCGTGCTCTGCAAGAAAGTCACCTACCAACCCTGTGACTCGCTCACGATGGGCCCACATGATGCCACCTTCGCCCAGGACTTCGAGTCGCGCGTGGGGCAACACATTCGCGAGCGCCTCGGCAACCGACACGGGATGGATGTCGTCATCGACCTGAGCGATCAGCAGCACCGGCACACTGACCGCAGCCAGGACCGATGCATCCGGGACGGGGATCTGACGGGTAATCGCACGCATCGCGGCCTGCGCGTTGCCGGCCAGGAGCCGGTCAGCCTGCTCCGCGCACCAGTGTTTGACCTCGGCTGAGGCGGCGACCTCGGGCGGCTCGAAGGAGAGCAAGAGCTCTGTGGCCCGATCGGCATCGCCGGTCTCCAACACATCTGCCAACGCACCGAACGTCTGCATAGCGACGTCGTCGCGAGGCTTATCCAGGGCGGCGGGAAGCACGAGCACGACCGCGTCAAAGCGGCGCGGATCAGCGGCCAGTCCCGCGCACAGCGCACCGGCTCCCATGCTGATGCCGACGGCGGCATCCGCGGCGACATCGTCAGCCACCGCCCACACCTCGCGTGCCAATGCGGGGTAGGTCAACGCCGACGGCGGCGTGGATGCACCATGACCCGCCATGTGCAGGAACGTGCGCTTCCCCCGTGTGCGGCCGGCATATGGGCGGGTGGTCGCGATCGATCCACCGAGGCCATGGACGAAGACGGTGTGCGGGGTGCCCCGGCCGCGAGTCAATGTCTCCAGCGGGCCATCAGGGCCGGCCACCATCCGTGGTGTGGGCGCGCTGAGCCCTACCACGGACCGTAAGGGCCCATGTGGGTGCCGCGGTTGTTGTTGCCCCCACGCAATGACTTCACCGCCGGACGCACGTCGGTCAGGTAGACGGCTGCGGCAACAATCGCCTGCAGCGCGAAGATGCCGAACGGTGCGATGACGAAGTAGAACCCGATCAGGGCCGAGACACCGGTG
>JBATUU010000463.1:0-5956 GCA_049671385.1 Ornithinimicrobium sp.
GCGCCAAGGCATCGAGCAACACGATCTTTCGTTCGCCGGGCTCCAGGGCGATCTGGGTGCCACCCTCACCGTCCACATCGGCCCCCGTATCCCCACCGCCATACACCGCGACCTCGACCGAGATGGAGGCTCGACCGGGATTGACCAGGACCAGACGCTCGGTTCGACCGGCCTGCTCGCCCCCTGCCAGCAACCACGCGGAGTCCACAGCCGGACCGCACGCCGTCAGTGCCAGCCCGGTGCGTTGCTCCTGGTCCCCGAGCCACAGTTGAGCGGCACTCAAGCCCGCGGCCAGGCCACCGGTCGCCAACAACTGCGCGGCCGCAGCCGCCCCGATGCTCGCTTCTGCCGCCACGGCGCGCTGATCGGTCTGTGCCACAGACTCATCGCCTGCGGTCACGGTCAACTGGCCGACCTCGGGCTCACCGAAGGTAGCGCCCAGCGCCTCACGCGGAGGTGCCATCGCCTGCAACAGGACCTGCTGGTCAGGCTCGCTGACCGTGGCGCCGGCCAGGCCCCGCTGCTCAGGCCCAGGGCACCACAGCGCCGCTGAGCTGATCGGCACCTGCGCGGCCTGCGTCGAGGCGCTTGGCATCGAAGTCGGCGACTGATCCGCACGGTAGTTGGGACCGCTGAGTGCACCGTTGAGGGCGAAGACGGCAACGATCGCCGTAGCCACGCCCGCCAACCGTAGACCGGGACGACCTGCCGGGCTCTGCCTGCGGGACTCTGTGGGCGCGCCCGATGAGGTGCTCGTCACCATCGGCGCCGGGGCGCGAGAAGAGGTGCGCTCAGGAGTAATGCCAGGATGGCGCCCACTAGGCTGGCCCACCACCACGCGGCATGAGGCGTGGGTAACTCGATCCTTACCTGCTGGGCGCTCGGCGGTAGTGCGTAGCGGGGGCTTGCGCTGTCTTCTGCAGTGATGACTTCGCCGTCGACACTGACCCGCGCGGCGCTGATCCAGCCCGACGGTTCAGCGACAGCCATGAATGCTGCGTTCGCCGGCACCGGCGTTCCCCCACTGGCGTGCACACCGCGCGTTGCCGCCCCGTCTACATGCTCGCCGTTGCGGTCCTGCCAGGCAATCCGCGAACCTACTACTGCAGGTCCCACCCGCCAAAGTTCTTCCCCGGGGACTGAGTTGACCCGAATCAGAGTCGGCAGCCGGTCGAGTTGGTCCACCACCGGATGGTTCGGGTCCGCGTGCACCGAGACGTACCCCACGGCTAGAGCGGCCAGAGACTCTTCCAGCGGGTCGGGATCGATGACCGCGGTGTCGGTGTCATCCGCAAGGGCCATCAGCGCGCTGCTCAACACCGAGGAGTCGCCCGGACCGCGTCCGGCAGCCACCAGGTCTGCGATGCGATCGCGCAGCCACGGTGTGGGCTCGTCGGACACCACGGTGTAGCCGATGACATACCCTTGCGAATCCTGCCCAGCGGCCTGCGGCGACAACATGATCAGGCGCACGCGCTCTGGGCCCGCTGCCCGCTCGGCCACGACAGCCGGCAGCGGGGATGAGGCAACACTCACCCTCGTTCCCGCACCGCTGATGCTGTGCACCGCCGTGGTGGCTACGACACTGGCAGCGCCGATCGCCAACGCCACCGAGCAGCCTGCGGCAGCCAGCGCGGTCGCGCTCCGCCCACCCCCCGCAAGGGCCGTCGACCGGGCCTCGATCACCGAATGCACTCCGTACGCAGCGGCAAGCAGCACTGCTGCTCCGGCCATACTCATCATCGACCCGGACCACGACGTGATCGCGGCACCCGCATCGCCATACCCCACCGGCACCTGGCCGACAACAAGCCGCGAGGTCGCCATTGCGGCCGCGATACCCGCCAGCGCCACCAGGCTCAGCCACATCGCTGGGCGACCGGACCCCGTGCGTCCAGGGTCCGCTACACCGAGAACAACCAGGAGCCAGGCGGGCAGGAGCCACCACAAGACCAGCGAGATGGGGCCACCCGGGTGCAACATCAGCGCGGTTGCCGCACTGATCGCAGGCTCCCCTGCAGCCGTCGCACCGGCTCCCCCGAGTGCGAGCACAGGATCGGAGACGATGTCCAGCATCTCGGGTCCGAGCAGCGCAAACGGCCCCATGGCCAGGAGCACCCCCCGCAGTCTGCTCCAACCGGGAGCAGCACAGCCCACGATGACTCCGCTCACGATCCCCACCACGAGCAGGATCGGCACAAATATCGAGCCCATAGTGATCAGCACAACAGTGCCAAAAGCGGCCGACGTGCCCGCTCTCCCCCGGCGCGAGCTGGTCAGCACACCCGCCACGATCAGCGGGGCGATGATATGCACCACGGCCGGCCCGAGTCGGCCATCGTCCACGGCACCGGCTAACGGGGCCAGCGAGGCCCAGCCCAGTGCTAACACCGCCCTCGGCCAGCGCGATGGCAGTGCCCGACGACTGGCCCGGTATGCGGTCAGTGTGGAGAGCGGCACCGCTGCGAGGAGAAGCCACGCGGTAGCGACGGCCGCACTGTGGCCTGCGTCGGGGCCGCCCGGCGCATGTTGGGCCAGCCAGGTCCACACTCCCAGCGGCAAATACCACAACGGCCCCTGGCCTGCCTGGCCCAGGCCCGTCCCCGACCAACCTGAGGCCCAACTGGCCCACATCGATGAGGCATCTGCAGTGGTTGTGGCCACCTCGGGGCCAGTCACCCCCCAGCCCTCTGGTCGTAGGGCAGCCCCCAAGGAGCGCCATGCCACGGCCGTCGCGGCCACGGCAACACCGAAGGCCACGGCTGCTGGCCAACTCCACCACCGCGAAGGCGGCGCTGTCGTGCTGTCTTCCAGGGACGAGGCCTCATCTGAGACCGGTCCTGACTCGATGGCCTGGACCGATCGGCCCGAGGCACCCACATCGCGTGCCGCTGGTCCTGACTCGGATAGCCCATCCAGGCGTGAGTATCGCTGGCGTCGAAGACTTCCGCGCAGCGGGTAGAACAATCCCTGCAGATCGGCCTCGCGCACCCGGTGACCCGTTCCCTTGCGACGGGACGTGATGACTCGGCCCACCGACGCGAGGGCCGCCATCTCGCGCAGGGCCAACGCTGCTGCCTTGGGTCGACGCGCGAGTGCCCAGCCGAGCGTCATCGTCAGGGAAACAAGGAACATTGCAACTGCCCGAAACGGCAACCGCCACCACGCGGTCCTGGCCAATGCGAGCGAAACGTTGTGCGCTGCGACGCGGCGTTGGTCCACCGCGTCGGCGCGCGGATCCCAATGACCCAAGGCACCACTGGCGGCCACATCGTGGCTGACCACCGCATGGGGAGCGGCTAGCACACGATGTCCCTGCGCGTGAGCGCGCCACGAAAGATCGAGACCAGCGACACCGATATCGAGGGCTGATTGAACCCCGCCAATGTCGATCAGAGCCGAGCAGCGGATCAGCATTCCCGTGACGGGCACGCCGATCACGTCGGTGGTCTCATCACATTGTCCCTGATCGAAGACACCTGCGGTCGTGAAGTCCCCAGATCGACCCCAAGAAGTCATGCGATGGCCGACCGTGACGATTCTGCGCCGATCGGCGGCGTCCACCAGTTTGGGACCCACGATGGCGACCCGAGATGAGCCGCGGGCCACATCGGCCAGGGCCATCAAACATCCGGGCTGTGGCACGTGGGCTGGCGAGAGCAACCACAGCCAGTGGTCTTCGCCGGGGTCAAGGTGCTCGTGCACGCGTTGAAGTGCCGCACCCAGGGAACTGGCGGGCGACATGGCTGCAGACGCGTGCGAGCCGTTCAGGGTCAACTCTTCGATGAGGTGTAGCGGAACGTCGCCGAACTCCGCCCACTGCGCCGGGGCAAAGACAGCGTGGATGTCGTCAGTCATGTCCGCAACCGCAGCCAGAAGCGGTCCACGGTCAAGGTCTTTTCCTGGATCCATCAGGACCAGACTGACCAACATTCCGGTGGCGTGGCTCAGACGGCGCGCTTCTTCAACTTGCGCCGCTCACGCTCGGAAAGTCCGCCCCAAATGCCGAAGCGCTCATCGTGCTCGAGTGCATACTCCAGACATTCCGCAGTTACCTCGCAACCGACACAGACTTTCTTTGCCTCTCGAGTGGACCCACCCTTTTCCGGAAAGAATGCCTCCGGATCGGTTTGGGCGCACAGTGCCCGCTCTTGCCACGAATCCTGCTCGGTGGGGTCTGCGCTATTCAACATGGACAGAATTGTTACTTCGTGCACGGCTCCTCCTGAACCCTCGCCAGCACTGAAATGTATCGAGTACTGATCCTCCTGCGAGGCCCCGATGGGTCTAAATTACACGCGTGTCATCCCCACAAGTCAACCCCACCTCTGCTACAAGAAATGGTGGCCGCGCCCCGTGCCCATGGATCGGGGCAACAATAGGCCCATGCAGATCACCGTTCTGGCTGGCGGAGTGGGTGGAGCCCGCTTCATCCGAGGCTTGCGCCACCACCTCGATACCCATGGGGCGGCGTGGGATCCGAGCACCGGCACCGGCGCCCGGATCACCGTTGTCGGCAATACCGGCGATGACATCACCTTGCTCGGTCTGAGGATCTGCCCAGATCTGGACACCGTGCTGTACACGTTGGGTGGCGGCGTCGCCGAGGAGCAGGGGTGGGGGCGCGATCAGGAGTCTTATGCCGTGGCCAACGAGCTGCGCGCCCTGGAGGTTGGCCCGGATTGGTTCACTTTGGGTGATCGCGACCTCGGCACCCACCTGGCGCGGACCCAATGGTTAAGCGCTGGGCACAGTCTCACCGACGTCACGGCACGCCTCGCACGACGGTGGGGCCTGCCTGAGCGCGGGATCGACCTCATCCCCGTCACCGACGAGCCGATCGAAACCCATGTGGTGATCGCCGACGAGGGCCAAGGGGAATACGGCGCGGACTCCGCAGAGCGGGCCGTGCACTTCCAACAGTGGTGGATTCAGCTGCAAGCATCCGTCCCGGCACGCCGCTTCATCACTGCTGGACTCAATCGTGCGAGCGCGGCCCCTGGCGTGCTCAGCGCGATTCGAGAGGCAGATGTTGTGCTGATTCCGCCGAGCAACCCGGTCGTCTCCGTGGGCATCATCACGTCTGTGCCGGGGGTGCGCGACGCATTGCGCGGCACCCGAGCACCAGTTGTGGGCGTGTCGCCGATCATCGACGGCGCGCCGGTGCGTGGTCACGCCCAGGCATGCCTGGCCCCCCTCGGTATCCCGGTGACGGCAGCCGGGGTGGCCGGTCTGTATCGCGACTTCTTGAATGGCTGGCTGGTTGACGACGCCGACGCAGATGCAGATTACGGCTCGGTGAGGGTGGAGCACCGCGATCTGCTTATGCGCGATGTGCCCAGCGCTTCCGCAATCGCCGGTCAGGCACTCACACTCGCTGAGACGTTGCGCCCGTGACGCCGGTGCAGATCTTCGGGCTCGGCGGCATACCCGAGGTCCAGGAGCGGCACGATCTGGCCGAGTTGATCGCAGCCTCACTCCGCAGGGCCGGGCTGAGGCTGTCGCAGGGAGACGTCTTGGTGATCTCCAGCAAGGTGATATCCAAGGCCCAGGGGCTGCGTGCTCCTAGCGACCAACCGCGGCAGGACGTGGTGGACGCTCACACAGTGCGCGTGGTGGCCGAGCGCCTTACCCCGGGCGGCATGACGAAGATTGTCGAGTCGGCCGCAGGACCTGTCATGGCTGCGGCTGGAGTCGACGACTCCAACACCGGGCCCGGCGGCGGGTCCTTGGTGTTGCCCAGCGACCCCGACCTGGCCGCTCGCAGTCTGTATGCCGCTCTGCTCACGGCCTATGCCCCTACCCCTTTGCCGTTGATCGGCATCGTGATCAGTGACACCGCCGGTCGGCCATGGCGGCAGGGTCAGACCGATTTCGCTGTGGGTGCCTGCGGCGTGCAGGTGCTAGTTGACCTGAAGGGCTACCCAGACACTGATGGCCGGCTGATGATGGTCAC
>JBATUU010000464.1:0-3130 GCA_049671385.1 Ornithinimicrobium sp.
CGCTCACCCAGGTCCCATCAGCCACGGGCCGCTTGGAGTCTGAGGGCTCGAAACGCGACAAGATGAGCATCATCAGGCCGTAACACACGCCGAAGAGAATGAGGGCCGAAGACAGCAGAAGCACCAGGTCAAGCCGCTGCCCCCCGGCCACGATCACGAGCGAACCCCAAGCGAGCCGGCCACCGGCCCCGATCCGAGTCCGTTGAGACCGCTGTAGACGGACATTGTTCCCTGCTCGGCCACGGGGCCCGTCGTCGACGACGCGGATGGGATCCGGCCGCGCGACATTGCTCCCATGACCGCGGACAAGAGCAGTGCCCCCAACATCAAGATGGCGTACCCGAGGAAGAGGGTGACGGCGCCGGTGAGCAACCAGCGACCGGCGTCGAGCAGGATGGTTTGGGCAGCACCGAGGGTGTCGGTATTCAGACTCAGCACGTCTGTCATGGCGCGGTGGCGTCCTTCGCGGGCTTGTAGGTCAACGTGGATGGCTACAAGGACTCACCAAAGACGCACAGCGCTTGGGCTGCCCAAGGCTTTCGTGAGGCTCTTGTAACTACTACAGCCGATTCGTTGCCACGCGCTGACCGGATTGTGACCCTTTCTTTACCTTGGCCGCGAACGTAAAGCGGAGGTCAAAAATCCGTGGTCGGAGTCAGCCCTGCCTCAGAGCGGTACGGACGAAGGCACTCACGCGAGACTGCCAATACAACGGTTGGCGGAGAAGGGTATGCGTAGCGCCGGACACGATCTCTACCTCAGTGGCGGCCCCGCCTGCCCGCAGTACCTGCGCCGCCAACTCGCTACCGCGTGGATCAGTCACCCGGTCGGCAGCGCCGTGCATGAGAAAGGCCCGCAGCCCGGGGCACGGTTGCCACGTGGCGGCTTCTGCGGGGACGAACCATGCCGCCAACGTCACCACGGCGTGGGCTCGGCATTCCCCCGCGAGCTGCAAAGCAACCCGACCACCCATCGAGTAGCCCACCAGTGCCACCGGTAGACCCGGGTATCTGTACCCGATCTCCTGCAGGGCCCACCTCGCGTCTCGCAGCGGGTCACCGCCGGTGTTCCAGCCGCGCACCGCATACCGTAGAAACGCCACCACGAGTTGACCACGCCCCGCCGAGGCCAGCGACCAGGCAAAGGGCATCACCCGCAGAACGCTGGCCTGACGCCACGAGGTGGCCTCCTGGCTGTGAGCTTGGCCCCCATGCAACACCAGCACCACCCCGACCGGAGTTGTCGGCCGGTGTTGATACCGAAGCCGGGCACCCAGCGGCGAAGTAGCCGTATCTGCGATGCCGAACACGGGTCAAGTGTACGAATCGGACGTCGGTAGCTGGGCAGTAGGCTCGGCGGCATGGCGGACATGTTCGACGGCTATCCCCTCAATGCCCAGACCCACGATGAGATGTTCGACGCGCGAGATCTCGGCGTTGGTGCTGAGTCACCGGCGGTGCGCTCGGCATACGCGAATCTGGATCGCGCCTTCGAGCAAGTCAGCGCCGAGGACCTGCAGTCCCGTTCGGACTACCTCTCCAGCAACTACAGCGATCAAGGCGTTACCTTCGACATCGGCGGTGAGGAGCGTCCCTTCCCGCTGGATATCGTGCCGCGGATCATCGACTCCACAGCCTGGGCGCACGTCGAAGCCGGTGTGGCGCAACGTGTGCAAGCCCTGGAACAACTGCTCGATGATGTATACGGAGCAGGTGAGGTCTTCACCGAGGGCATTGTGCCCAAGCACGTGGTCACCTCCTCGAGCCACTTCCATCGGGCCGCTGCCGGGATCTCACCGCTGAACGGCGTACGCATTCATGTCTCTGGCATCGACCTCATTCGCGACGGTCAGGGCGACTTCCGGGTGTTGGAAGACAACGTCCGCATCCCCTCCGGTGTCTCGTATGTGCTGACCAATCGGCGAGCCATGAGCCAAACGCTGCCCGAGGTCGTCGGCACGCACCGGCTGCGGCCGGTCGCCGGGTATCCACAAAAACTGCTGGCGGCCCTGCGGGCGGCGGGTCCGAGCGGCGTGGCCGACCCGACGGTCGTGGTGCTGACCCCGGGGCCCTACAACTCGGCATACTTCGAGCACTCGCTGCTGGCCCGGCTGATGGGGTGCATGCTCGTCGAAGGCCGTGACCTGGTCGCTCAGGCGGGTCGGGTGATGATGCGCACCACGCACGGCCTGGCCCCGGTGCACGTGATCTATCGGCGTGTTGATGATGACTTCTTGGACCCGATGCACTTCCGTTCCGACTCAGCACTCGGGTGCCCCGGCCTGCTCAACGCAGCGCGTGCGGGCAACGTCACGATTGCCAACGCCGTCGGCAACGGGGTCGTCGACGACAAGCTGATCTACACCTATCTGCCCGACATCATCCGTCACTTCCTTGGGGAGGAGCCGATCCTGCCCAATGTGGACACCTGGCGCCTGGATGACCCCAAGCACCGCGAGGAGGTCATGGACCGCCTCACCGAGCTCGTGGTCAAGCCGGTCGACGGCGCGGGAGGCAAAGGCATCGTGATCGGCCCACAAGCCACCCCCGAGGAGCTGGAGACGTTGCGCAGAACCGTGCTTGCATCGCCGCGGGGGTGGATCGCTCAGCCCGTGGTGCAACTGTCCACGGTGCCCACCATGGTCGGGGACAAGATGCGGCCGCGGCACGTGGACCTGCGGCCCTTCGCCATCAACGACGGCAACAAGGTATGGGTGTTGCCCGGCGGATTGACTCGGGTAGCGCTGGGTGAGGGGGAGCTGATCGTCAACTCCAGCCGCGGTGGCGGCTCAAAGGACACCTGGGTGTTGGCTGGAGATGGGCAAAGACAGCGGGTCAAAGCACGTCCACGCCACGTGGAGCCCTCTGCCGAACCCCAGGTCAAACTCCAGGAGTCCTCGGTGACGGCCGCCCAAAGTGAACAACAACAGCAACACGGGGCTGGAGTGGAGGTCGAATCATGCTGAGTCGGATGGCCGAGTCACTGTTTTGGATCGGCCGCTACCTGGAACGGGCCGAGGACACCTCGCGACTGCTGGACGTGCACGTGCAGTTGCTGCTCGAGGATCCCGTCGTCGATGAGGAGGCGGCTTCTCGCGCCTTGTTGGCGGTGATGGGGGTGGACCCTGGCG
>JBATUU010000465.1:0-5176 GCA_049671385.1 Ornithinimicrobium sp.
TGTCGTGGATGGTCCCGGAGCCGCTGAGAGCGCGACGCAAGCTGGCGATCAAACACACCACGCGCAACGCGCGCACAGTGGTCAAGGACATCCAGTACAGGTTGGACATCAACTCATTGCATCGCGATCAAGAGGCCAACGAGTTGAGTCTGAACGAGATCGGCCGCGTGACACTCCGGACGACCGCGCCGTTGCTCTGTGACGATTACTCAACAAATCGGTCGACCGGCTCATTTATCCTGATTGACGAGGCCACAGGGTCAACCGTCGGAGCAGGCATGATCAACTCTTAGTTTGGTCCTGCTGCGCACGTTGTACTGACGGAAGTCGACAGGCTCGAAAAGGTCTCGGTTCTGGCCAGCCAGATGATTGCACCACCGTATATGTGTGCTTTCAGTGCGCCTGGTCAGGCGTGGAAGACAGGGCGCGTCCTTTGTGAGACTTTCATTGGCAATGATGAGACTGTTGGGTCAGGTCCTCTCGCTCGGCGCAACTGTCCCATGATTTGGTAGGGTTGCCGAATCTTGTCGGGCTTAGTGAGTTGTGAGATCTTTGGTGACGCGTCATGCTTTCGCTATCTTGGCGCATGATCAATGGGAGTTAGCCGAGATCCTGACGAGATCGCTGCGCCATCCAGACGTTCGGATATTCCTCCATCTCAATGCCGATAACGCCTCAGCCGTTGTGAAGGAACATCCGGCGCTGGCCACGGCAACAATGGTCGCGAGGACAGAGGTCGCCTGGGGGACCTTCACCCTGCTCGACGCCCAATTGAGCCTGCTCGCGGCTGCGGTCGCCGAGGAGACTGACTATGTCCATCTGCTCTCTGGGAAAGACTTACTGCTGAAGCCGATCTCGCAACTGATCGAGTTCTTCGATGACCATGCTGGCGCCGAGTTCGTCCGAGTCAAATCTGTCGCGGACACGGCTAGCGTGCAGGATCGGGTTTCCCACTTCCATGTCGATACGCTCGTCGGTGGCAAGAATGTCGATGGGCCGCTGGGGCTCGGCATGCGGGCGGCGCAGAAGGCATCGCTTGCCGCTCAACGGGTGGCCGGCGTGGACCGCACCAAGGCGTGGGGGCGCCCCGTGCGGTCGGGGTCGCCCTGGTTCAGCGTCACCTCAGAGATGGCTAGGTACTTCGTTGATCACGCGTCATGGGCTCGCCAGCATCTACGGCGCACGTTTGTGCCGGAGGAGTTCTTCTATCCCACCATGGTGATGCATTCACCGATGCACCAGAACGTGTACGCAGGGAGCCGCGGCCAAGCCGCGAATCTGCGCCATATTCGTTGGGACCCGGGCCAGCGCGGTCACCCCCACGTCTGGACCGGCCAGGACATCGATCAACTCACTACATCGTCCAACCTGTTTGCACGCAAGTTCGACATGATCACCGCACCTGAGGCAGTCGCAGCCGTCGCTGCCATGTCTTCGCCGCAGGGTCCTTCATCGCAGAATCCCACCGGTGCCCAATGAACCACGACTGCGCAGTGCGGCGCCGACACGCTTCGGCAACTGTTGGCAGCGACTTCACGAGGGAAAGAGGTATGGCGAAATGCGCGTCCTGGTGACAGGCACGGAGGGTTATCTGGGGTGCTTGCTGGTGCCCGTGCTTCAGCAAGCCGGGCACGAAGTGATCGGCCTCGATACCGGCTTCTACAAGAACGGTTGGCTCTACAACGGGCTGGCAACGACCCCGGCCACGCTGATCAAAGACATGCGGCACCTCGTCGTCGATGATCTCGCCGGGGTTGACGCAGTCGTCGCGATGGCCGAGTTGTCCAACGACCCGACCGGCGATCTGGTCGGCCCCATCACCTACGACATCAACCACAAAGGCTCGGCGCACGTGGCGCAAGTAGCCAAAGAGGCCGGAGTGTCCCGCTTCGTGTATATGAGCAGTTGCTCGGTCTACGGCGTGGCCGAGGGGGAGGTTGACGAAACCTCACCGATCGACCCGCAAACCGCCTACGCCGAGTGCAAGGCACTTACCGAGGCCGACCTCGGACACCTCGCCGACGACTCTTTCCACCCCACGTCGCTGCGCAACGCGACGGCCTTCGGCGCCTCACCGCGGCAACGCTTCGATATCGTGCTTAACAACTTGGCCGGCTTGGCATTCGTCGAGCGTACGATCGCGATGACCTCCGACGGCTCGCCGTGGCGGCCGCTCGTGCATGCCCTCGACATCGCCAAAGCCATCACGATGGTGCTCGCTGCCCCACTGCCTCAGGTCAGCAACACCGTGTTCAACGTGGGGAGCAATGCAAACAACTACACCGTGCGACAGATCGCCGAGACAGTGAGCGCCGAGTTCCCTGGGTGCGACCTGTCCTTCGGGCCACCGGATGCTGACAATCGCAGCTATCGGGTCAACTTCGACAAGATCGCCGACGGGCTGGGCTTCAGTTGCGACTGGGACCTGGCCGCCGGTGCTCACCAGTTGCACCAAGTCTTTGCGGCGATTTCGTTGGACGCAGAAACGTTCTACGGTCGGGGTCACACCCGACTCAAGCAGATTCAACACCTTCTGCACACACACCAGGTCGACCCACATCTCTTTTGGAACGAGGCCCTGTAAATGAAGTTCACGCCCACCGCTGTGCATGGGTGCATGCTGATCGAGCTGCAAGCTCACGCCGACGAACGCGGTTTCTTCTCCCGCGCATTCTGCACCGAGGAGTTCTCCGAGCAGGGATTGGACACGACGGTGGCCCAGGCCAACATCGCCTTCAACCACGTGGCCGGGACGGTACGCGGGATGCACCGGCAGATGCCCCCGCACGCCGAGGGCAAGTTGGTCCGGTGCACCCGAGGCGCGGTGGTCGATGTGGCGCTGGACCTGCGTGAGGACAGCCCCTCGTTCGGCACACACGTCATGGTCGAGCTGACCGAAGACAACCATCACGCGTTGTGGGTGCCGCCCTACGTTTCGCACGGCTATCAGACGCTCGTCGATAACACAGAGGTGCACTATCAAGTCTCCGGTCCGTATGCCCCTGGCGCAGAGAAGGGCCAGCGATACAACGACCCGGCCTTTGGGATCACCTGGCCAAAGCAGGTCACGCTGATCTCGGACAAAGACCGAGATGCGCCCGACTGGGATGGCAGGCCGATCCGATGATGGTCACCGACACATTGCTCGCCGGGCGTGCGCACGACGCAGCACCCTTGCGGGTGGGCATTGCCGGTCCAGGGTTCATGGCCAAAGGGCTCATCAACCACATCGTCAACACGGTGGCGGGTATGGAGGTAGCCGCAATCTACGCGCGTCGCCCAGAGCAAGGGGTTGCGGCGTTGGAGCTGGCCGGTCGCACCGGCGAGGGCGTGGTGCATGCCACCAGTGCTGCGACAATCGATGCGGCTGCGACGTCATCGTCGCCGGTGACTGCGATCACCGATGACATGCACGCGATGACCGAGGCCGGGAGCATCGACGCCATCGTCGACTGCACCGGATCAGTGGAGTTCGGCGCCCATCTGGCGCTCGCCGCCCTCGCCGGTGGCAAGCACTTGGTGTTGATGAATGCCGAGGTCGACGCCACGGTGGGCACGGTGCTCAATGAGCGCTTCGAGGCTGCCGGACTCGTCTACACCGGGTGCGACGGCGACCAGCCCGGGGTCGAGATGAACTTGATCCGGTTCGTCCGCGGGTTGGGGTTAACGCCGTTGGTAGCGGGCAACATCAAAGGCCTGCAGGACCCATACCGCAACCCGACCACGCAAGAAGGCTTTGCCCGCCAGTGGGGTCAGGACGCGCATATGGTCACCAGTTTTGCCGACGGCACCAAGGTGTCCGTGGAGCAGGCCCTGGTCGCCAACGCGGCCGGGTTCTCGGTGCACCAGCGGGGCATGTTGCAACGAGACCACCACGGGCACGTGGATGAGCTCACTGCGATGTACGACATCGACGAACTGCATGCACTCGGTGGAGCCGTCGACTACGTCGTCGGCTCCAGGCCGGGGCCGGGTATCTACGTCCTCGCCGAGCACGATGACCCCAAGCAGCGCCACTACCTCAACCTCTACAAGCTGGGCGAAGGACCGCTCTACAGCTTCTACACGCCATACCATCTGTGCCATTTCGAGGTGCCCAACACGGTCGCCCGCGCCGTGTTGTTGTCAGATGCGACGATCAAACCGTTACCCGGACCGCGACACGTCGACGCGATCACGATAGCCAAAACGCACCTGTCCGCTGGTCAGAGCCTGGATGCTCGCGGCGGGTACACGTACTACGGCGAGGCCGAAAAGGCTCGCCTGGCCTATGACCAACGCTTGCTACCGGTGGGTCTGGCTCAGGGGTGTGTGCTGACTCGCGATATCGCCAAGGACGAGGCCATCTCCTATGACGACGTCACCGTGCCGCAGGGCCGGTTGGCGGATCAGTTGCGGGCGGAGCAGGACGCAGCCTTCGACGCCGGATGAGTACCCCCGCGATCGAGAGCAGTCGGGCATACGACTTCGTCGTCGTCGGCGGGGGGATCGTGGGCCTGGCCACGGCCTACACGCTGTTGCAGCGACGTCCTGGCGCGAGTCTGGTGTTGCTGGAGAAGGAAGACAGGCTGGGCGCGCATCAAAGCGGTCACAACAGTGGGGTCATCCACGCCGGCGTGTACTACAAGCCGGGATCGTTGAAGGCCAGGCTCTGCGCCGCCGGGGCGCTGCGGACGCGAGAGTTCTGTGACACACACGGCATTGCCTATCGGGACACCGGCAAGCTGATCGTGGCGACGAGCGAGACCGAGGTAGGCCGGATGGACGCTCTTGCCCAGCGGGCCAGCGCTAATGGCCTGAGCCTGGAACGTTTGGATGCTGCAGAGTTGCGGCGCCGCGAGCCGAACGTCACCGGGGTCGCAGCCCTGTTCTCGCCGACCAGCGGCATCGTCGACTACAAGCAGGTATGCCGCGTGCTCGCGCACCTAATCCAAACTGCAGGTGCCGTGGTGGCGACGGGTGCAGCCGTGGTTGACATCACTGAATCGCTCAGCGAGGTGCGGCTGGACCTTGAGGTCACGGATGGCTCTGGTGATCCGGAGCCACAGAGTCAGCGCGTGTATGGCAAGCAGGTGGTGGTCTGTGGCGGTATCCAGGCTGATCGTCTTGCCACGATGGCTGGCCTCGACATCGATTTCCAGATGGTGCCCTTCCGCGGGGAGTACTACCGCCTCGC
>JBATUU010000466.1:0-6945 GCA_049671385.1 Ornithinimicrobium sp.
GCCTCGACCTCATCGAGGTAGCTGCGGTAGTCCACGTTGGTCCCGCGATTTACCTCGTGCGTCGTCGTCCAAGGGCTCATGTCGGTGCCCCTATTCGAGATCCGGTAGGCCGCCTCCGCATTGACTAAGGGGTCGTACAGGTCTCCCCACAAGGCCCGCTCCGGATCGGCCGCGACGTTGATTTGCCAGAGCCCCCGGGAGTCCTCCCCCGAGGGGTTGTGAGCGTTCGTGTTCCCTCCGGACTCTGCGAGTGCGATAGCCGTCCACGTACTGGCCTGCTCAGGTGTGAATCCCGCCAAGAGCGCAGCGCGATAGATCTCCGGTACAGACAGAACGCCCATATCGCTCTCTCCGCGTCTGCCACCTCAGCGACGCTTTCCGCGAAGCGCCATTCTAGGGCCGGGAGCGGTCATACTGCCAGATCAATTCAAGGGTCTCACTGCGACACTTCCCGATTGTTATCTTGCTGTGGCTGGTGATCTGGTTGTCCAACAACTCGCCCCGTCATGCTCACCCGCGAGAGAAAGTCCCGATGCCCAATCCTGGGGATGCTCCCTCCAGCCACTCGACCGTGACGGACGTGGACTCCTCGCCAGCCTCTGGCACATCAAAGAGCACACCTGAGGGGAACAACGCATTCTCACCGATATTGTTGCCACCGCTGGGCATGAACCAGTAGGTATCGCCGTCGTAGTGCTGTAAGGCGAAAGTGGTGTCCTGGGGTCCGACCGTGAGCTCTAGTTCGTCGTCAGCGCCTGCGGTGATCAGCAACGTCCCATAGATGTCGTTCTCATACTCACCGATATAGGCCGAGAGGTCGCGCCCTGGATCGGGATCGGGAACGGGCTTCGCATAGTCCACCTCGGGGGCGGCGAAAATCGTTGCCTCCATGAGACCTGCATATAGCCCGAGCCAGTCGCGACTCACCTCGCCATCCCGTGGCGAGGTCGATGAAGACATCGGTCATGGCGAGATCTAGTCCTACCGGGTGACCATTGGTGAGCACGACGACCGCAAGGTCCTCATTCGGCACCATTTTGATCGTCGTGGCCGCTCCGAGAGCGAACGCTCCGGAATGGCTGAGCCGGGTGCGGCCCCGCTCGTCATACCCGACATTCCAGCCCAGGCCGTAGAAGCTGCTGCGGGCTGATGGGCTCCTCGGCGGCCCGGTAGCCATGTGTGGCGCATGGGTCGCCAGCAGGGCCTCCTCGTCGACGACCTCCTCCCCCTCGAACATCCCGGAAGCCAACTGCATCCGCATGAACTGTGCCATGTCATTGGCCGTTGAGGACGCGCCGCCGGCGGGCGACTGGGCCTGGGGATCACGCTGATCGGGGGTGACGATCCACTCTCCTTGTGAATCACGGACATGGGGCACAGCCCGATTATCCGCAGCCATGTAGTCATCGAAAGAACTGCTGCTACGCGTCATACCCAGGGGCTCGTAGAGGCGCTGCGCTGAGGCGGCCTCCCAGGTGCTGTCAGCGGCTTCGGCGGCCGTGACCCCCGCCTCGGTCAACCCGGCGTTGGTGTAGTGGTAGGTCGCCCGAAAGGGACTCAGAGGATAGTTGCGTAGACCCTTCACGATCGCTTCGCGATCGGAGCCTAGGTCTTCCAGGAGGTCGCCCGCATGATCCGGCAGACCGCTCCGGTGTGCATACAGATCGGCAAAAGAAACATTCTCAGTCACCCATGGGTCGGCCAATTCGAACGAAGGATCAATCTCGGTCACCGGTTGGTCCCAGTCGATCAATCCCTCACCCACAATCGAGGCAACAACAGCCGAACCCACCGGTTTGGAAACCGACGCAAGTTGGAACACCGTATCTGCAGTGACTTTTTCTGGAGTGCCCAGTTCCCGAACTCCGTGGCCCTGCGCCATCACTACTTCATCCTCGAAGATGACCGAAACCGACATTCCCGGGACACCGCTTTGCGCAAGAGCCTCTTCAGCCAGTGGGTCGAAGTCAGCTATTGCCGCCTCGATTTCGGCCCGATCGATCGTTTGTCCCGGGTCACCGGGAGGCCCGTCCTCGCGATACCCATCCGAGACCGTGGTACCCGAATCACGAGAGGATGACTGATATTCAAGGCCACTGGTCGCACCTGACTCCTCCTCCGATCCACCGCTATTGCTTGAGCATCCAACTGCCACAAAAGAAACAGAGATCACGAGCAAGATAATGACGCGAGGTCGACTATTGATGAATGTTTTCCGGCCGAAACGGTCAGTGTTCCGCATATTCGGACACTACGTCACCCACAAGGGTATGCGCACTTTTGATGGGAGAATCTCGAAAAGTTCAGTCGGGGAGAATAGGCGACTGCGGCGACAACGCGGCGGTTCTTTGCTGGCCCTGCTTCGGGTGGACGTGAAGGGACTCGAACCCCTGACCTCTCGCGTGTGAAGCGAACGCTCTAACCAACTGAGCTACACGTCCTTGCGAGGAGGCACAGTAACGCGCCGAGGCGCTGTGAGGCCAATCGACCACGTTGGTGTGGCACTGACGATGGGCATCACGTTGTCCTCGAGTTGAGAGACGCGGACCGGCGACCCGTGCCCGTTGGGGCACCGCACGAGGTCCGCACGTTTGGTCTTTGGTTCTAGTCCAGCGATGAGCCTGCACGAAGAGTAGACACGAAGGAGGTCTGAACGTGACACAGTACCTGCGCCCCACGATGGAGCCTGCCGTGGTCCGCGCCCGAACGGTGTCTAGGAGATCGTCAATTATTGGCGGTGAAGCCGCTCGCGAACAGCCTCCAGGTGCGATTGGCCAGAGGCCGCACATCGCGGGCCATGAGAGCGCAATAGCCTTGCAGCGAGCTGTCGGCAACCGAGTGATGTCGTCCGCAATAAGGCAGCAGGGCGATCCATACGCACGCCCTCTACAACGTCAACCCCCCCTTGCAGGGCCCACCGTGACGGCGCCCCCGACTGTTCCATCACGTCTGCACACCTTTAGGTACCAAGGGGTACTGCATCAGCTCTCAGATGACGAGTTCGCCATCCTGCAGCGCAGCATCGCAGCACACATGAGAGACGACCTGTTGGAGAGTGCTGTTCGTCGATTCAACGATGTGGTCGATGTCTACAACCTGCACGTCCGCAACTACAACAATCAACGGGTTGTCGGCTTCATCCTCGAGACGGTTGGCGGCGCCAACCTGCCGAGTATGGAGCTGAACATCGCCCGTGCTTTCCTCAAGATGTCCCGTCAGCACGTGGCCAATCTCGACAATCCGACCCAACGCGGCATTCGAATCGCGACCGAGTCATTGCGGGCCACTGAGCGGCAGATCAACCTGGTCGATGGGCGATTGACGCAGTATCGCTACGACATCGTCGCCACGGGCGAGAACGTAGTGACCGGCCTGCAGATCACCTCAACCGCCTGTTTCACCATCGCCTGTGTGGCCGGCGGCGCAGTGCTGGCCGCCCCGGTGGCAGCAGGAGGGCTAGGTATGAGCGTGGCCGGCTCGGGAGCGGTCATGGGCGGGAGCACCGCCTTGGTGTCGGCCATGTCCACGACCACGGGACGAGCCCTGGCCGGAGAAGACCTCGACATGGTCGATGAGATCGTCGGCTGGGGAAGGGCCGGCGTCCTCGGCGCTATGGGCGGAGCGGCTGGCGGTGCTATCGCCTCAAAGATTGCGGGCCCGCTTGCAGGCCGCCTTGCAGCACGCCTCGGAACGAGCTTCCCTGGTGTCACCAACGAAGTGCTGAAGACGACGATCGCCAATGCTCTGGAGGGCGGGCTGAGTAACACCCTTCAAGGCGCCATAGTCGACACGGTCACTGCGATTGAGGGCGATATGACGACCGAGCAATTTCTCGAGAATCTGGCAACCAATATGATTGCGGGAGGCATCTCCGGTGCCGTGCAGGGGAGACTGCGAACCTCGCCTGGGGGCTTTCGCCAAGTGGCGGGGACCGGAGCAGATCAGGCCGTCCTATGGTGAGACGCCCACCACGTGCGCCGTCCCGAACTCCACTATTTCTCGCTCTTGCGTGCCCTCACCCCAGTGCCAAGGTCCAAAATCGCTAGCAACCCGATGACAATCAAGACAGCCGCGATCCAGTTCGACTGACCAGCTCCGGACACCCACAGGGCGCCGATGGCGCACGCCAACGCGACAAGTGCCGCGCCGAACATCCGCAGGCCCGATGAACTGTCACCCGGGACCGGCCCACTGTGGGTGGCTTCCGACTTGCGTGACTCTCCGTTCTTTTGTCCCATACTTCTACTATCCTCAGACAGCGACGATCCGCAACCCCTTCGGCAATGTTTAGGGGTTAAAGTTCGCGGCCCGGCCCTGGGCGAAAATCTCTTGAGCCTGCGCGGTCACACGCCCTGGTGCCTCGGTGAACGTCCGCTCGGCAACCGCCGGACCATCCACATGCCCTGCCAACGTCTCTACCCCGGGAACTACGCGCACCGCATTGACCGGCTGGATGTCTCGCACGCTGGAGGTGATCCACGCTTCATCGGCCTCGGCTAACAGCGACAACGGGATCTCGTCTTCGTTGACCTGCAGCCCCGCATCGGTGAGCCACTCGATCGTCAACGCCCGGGTGATACCTGCCAGTGGTCCGCACTGTAGCGACGGGGTCAACACCACCCCGTCCACCACGATGAAGATGTTGGACCCGGTGCCCTCGCACAACACGCCCGCGGTGTTGGCAAAGATTGCCTCGGTGGCGCCCTGCGCCTTGGCCGCTGCCAGCGCAACAACATTCTCGGCATATGACGTCGTCTTCAGACCTACTGTCGCCGCCCGCTCATTGCGCGTCCACGGCACGACCGCGACGGCGGTGTTGGCGGGCGCAGGTGGCACCGGTCCCGCTGAGACGATGTACGTCAGACCCGAGTCGAAGCGATCTGAACCGAGCGGCCCCGGGCCGGCTGTCACCGTGTAGCGCAGCCGACCGTGCTCGATCGGCTCACCGGCCAACACAGATGCAAAGCCCTCCTCCACCAGCTCCCGATCCAGCGACGCCAAGCCCAATCCGCGCAGTGAACGGTCCATCCGGTCGTGATGCCGAGTCAGTGCGAACACCTCGCCATTGATCACCTTGGCCGTCTCGAAGACCCCGTCGCCCACCGTCACTCCGTGATCGAGGGCCGCGATTGCCGGCTCGCCATCGACCCGCTTGCCGTTGACCCATACCCGGACATCGTCGTTATTCGGTGCGCTCATGGCGCTTACTCTGCCAGAGATGGATGTCGTCACTAGGGTGACAACCGTGCAGACCTCCCTATACCTGGCCTCGGCTGAGTCTCAGTCCGGTAAGTCCGCGTTGGCCGTCGGGCTGCTGGCACAAATGTGTGAGGCAGAGGGCGCAGTGGGCGTCTTTCGCCCCGTGGTGCGCGATGAAGCCTCGGACCCTCTCATTGACCTTCTGTTGCCGCTCAGCACGAGCAGCGCCGATGCCAGAGATGCGGTCGGTGTGACCTATGACGCCATCAACGATGACACCGAGAAGGCGATTGGCACCATCGTCGAGCGCTATCACCAGTTCGCCGAGCACCATGACGCGGTCTTGGTCATCGGCTCTGACTTCAGCGGGGTGCCGACTCCCACCGAATTCAGCGTCAACGCCAGTATCGCCGCCAACTTGGGCGCTCGGATGGTGCTGGTCGTGCCGGGTTTCGATCGCAGCGACGAAGCTGTGACCACCTCCATCGACCTGATGGTCAGTGAGGCCGAAGCCCGACACGCACAACTCGCAGCCGTCGTTGCCAACCGATGCGACCCAGAGCACCGCGACGACATTGCCGCGGCGTTGAGTGGACACCTCGGCGACCTGCCCTCATATGCCTTGCCTGAGGATGATCTGCTCTCGGCACCAACGGTCCGCGACGTGATGACAGCCTGTGACGGCGAGCACTACCGGGGTGATGAGGCCCTCCTCGACCGAGAGTCGGTGGAGGTGATCGTCGGGGCGATGACCATGCCGCACGTGCTCGACCGGCTGACCGAAGGCTGCGTGGTGATCTGCCCCAGCGACCGCGAGGAAGTCTTGCTCGCGCTGGTCATGGCGCATCAGGCGATGACCTTTCCCTCCCTGGCCGCGATCATCCTGAACGGCGGCTTCGCGCTCTCACCCCAAAGCACGACAATGCTCGATGGGCTCAACGTCGAGTTGCCGATCATCAAGGCTTCTGGCGGAACCATGCAGGTCGCTCGCGCTGCAGAGAAGGCCGTTGGCGCCATCACGGCCGACGCACCACGAAAGATCGAGCGCGCCCGGAGCACGGTGCGAGACCAGATCAGCCTGTCCGACATCTCGCCCACCACGAGCACGACGTCCACCGTGGTAACCCCGCTGATGTTCGAACACCGGCTGACCGCTCGCGCTCGCACGGCCGGTGCGCGGGTCGTGTTGCCCGAGGGTATGGAGGACCGCATCCTGCGTGCCGCCGACACGGTGTTGGCACGGGGCATCGCCGAGCTCACTTTGCTGGGTGTCGAAGAGGACATCCGCTCGCGAGCCACCTCACTCGGGCTGGATATCGACAAGGCCCACATCATCGATCCCACGACCGATGAACGCCGCGAGGACTACGCCGAGACCTACGCTGAACTGCGAGCGCACAAGGGCGTCACGGCTGACCAGGCGCGTGATGTCGTCGCCGACCCCTCGTATTTCGGCACCTTGATGGTCCACGCAGGGGCGGCCGACGGCATGGTCAGCGGCTCGGTCACTACGACCGCAGCCACGATCCGCCCGGCACTGGAAGTCATCAAGACCGCCGATGGCGTCTCCGTCGTCTCCAGCGTCTTCTTCATGTGTTTGGCCGACCGCGTATTGGCCTATGGCGACTGCGCCATCAACCCGATGCCCAATGCAGAGCAACTCGCCGACATCGCCGTTTCCTCCGCAGACACCGCCCGCACTTTCGGTTTGGAGCCGTTGGTCGCGATGCTGTCCTACTCCACCGG
>JBATUU010000467.1:0-9173 GCA_049671385.1 Ornithinimicrobium sp.
GTTGTGCTCGTGATAGCTGATCACTCGGCCGGTGATCGTGACCCCGATCCGATCGCAGAGGGCGCGCAACCGCCGGGTGTCCTCCGCCGCCACGATAGGGGCCGATGACAGTTCCTCAACGAGCCGCGGCGAGGCATCACGAGCTTCGCCAATGGGGGTGGCGGCAAGCACCAATGTGCCAGGCAC
The DNA here is from genome assembly GCA_049671385.1 of Ornithinimicrobium sp. GTDB lineage: Bacteria > Actinomycetota > Actinomycetes > Actinomycetales > Dermatophilaceae > Ornithinicoccus. The sequence continues at coordinate 187 of JBATUU010000467.1, forward strand.
GCCGCGGGTCAGTCGGTGGAGTGCAGGGCGGCGCGTTGACGATCCCGGTTCATCTGCGAGATGACATTCAAGGGGATGCCCTTGGGGCAGGCATTCGAGCACGCACCCAGGTTGGTGCAGCCGCCGAAGCCCTCTGCGTCGTGCTGCTCGGTCATCGCCACCACGCGGGCGTCCCGCTCCGGCTGACCTTGCGGCAGTGAGCCGAGGTGCGTGATCTTTGCGCCCATGAACAACATCGCCGAGGCGTTCGGGCAGGCAGCGACGCAGGCACCGCACCCAATGCACTCGGCTCCCATGAACGAGCGGTCGGCATCGTCCTTGGGCACCAACGTTGCGTGCGCATCGGGAGCCGCGCCGGTGTTGGCGGAGATAAAGCCGCCTGCCTGCACGATCCGGTCAAAGCTGCTGCGGTCCACGACTAAGTCTTTGATGACAGGGAAACCCTCGGCGCGCCACGGCTCGATCACGATCTCATCACCGTCGTCGAACGAACGCATATGCAGCTGGCAGGTGGTGGTGACCTCGGGGCCATGCGCCTCACCATTGATGACGACACCACAGGAGCCGCAAATGCCCTCTCGACAGTCGTGGTCGAAGGCCACCGGCTCTTCGCCACCCTCGATCAGTTGCTCGTTCAGTACATCCATCATCTCCAGGAAGGACATGTCCTCGGAAACCTCGTCGAGGCTGTAGTCCACCATCTTGCCGCCGGACTCGGGCTTGGCCTGACGCCAGATTTTGAGTTTGATCTTCACTTGTAACTCCGTTGCTTCAATTCGACGAACTCGTAGTTCAGGTCTTCTTTGTGCAGCACCGGCGGACCGTCCCCCGTGGACTCCCACGCCGCTACGTAGGCGAACTCATCGTCCTTGCGGACGGCCTCACCCTCGTCTGACTGAGACTCGACCCGGAAGTGCCCGCCGCATGACTCATTGCGGTGCAACGCATCGATGCACATCAACTCGCCCAACTCGATCAGGTCAGCGACCCGACCTGCCTTCTCCAGCGACTGGTTCATCGTGTCGGACTCACCGAGCACCCTCACGTTGGCCCAGAAGTCGGCCTTCAACTCTCGGATCTCGGCAATGGCCTCGGTCAGGCCCTCCTCCGAGCGCTCCATGCCGCACTTGTCCCACATGATCTTGCCGAGCGCCTTGTGAAAACTATCGACGGTGCGAGTGCCATCGATCGAGAGGAAGTGATCGATGCGCTCTCGCACCGACTGCTCCGCCTCGACGACCGCAGGGTCGTTCTTATCGATCTTTTTGTACGGCCCATCGGCCAAGTAGTCGCGGATGGTGTTGGGCAGGACGAAGTACCCGTCGGCCAGACCCTGCATCAGCGCTGAGGCACCCAACCGGTTCGCGCCGTGATCGGAGAAGTTGGCTTCGCCGGTCACAAACAGACCGGGGATCGTGGACTGTAGGTCGTAGTCCACCCACAACCCACCCATCGTGTAGTGCACTGCAGGGTAGATCCGCATCGGACCCTCATACGGGTTGTCACCCGTAATGCGCTCGTACATGTCGAACAAGTTGCCGTACTTGCTCTCTACCGCAGCCCGGCCGAGGCGCTCGATCGCGTCGGCGAAGTCCAGATAGACCCCGAGCCCGCCCGGGCCAACTCCGCGGCCCTCGTCGCAGACGTTCTTGGCAGCCCGTGATGCGATGTCGCGCGGCACCAGGTTGCCGAAGGCAGGGTAGATGCGCTCGAGGTAGTAGTCGCGTTGGTCTTCGTCCAGTTCCGTCGCGGGCTTATCGCAGTCCTCGGCCTTCTTCGGCACCCAGATCCGGCCGTCGTTGCGCAACGACTCGCTCATCAGCGTCAACTTGGACTGGTACTCCCCCGAGACCGGGATGCACGTGGGGTGGATCTGCGTGTAGCACGGGTTCGCGAAGTGAGCGCCCTTGCGGTGCGCCCGCCAGGTGGCCGTGACGTTGCAGCCCATCGCATTGGTTGAGAGGTAGAACACGTTGCCGTAGCCGCCAGTGGCGAGCACGACGCTGTCGGCCAGGTGGGTCTCGATCTCGCCGGTCACCATGTCGCGCGCGATGATCCCGCGAGCAACACCCTCCACCACGATGAGCTCAAGCATCTCGTGGCGGGTGTACATCTCGACCGACCCGGCGGCGATCTGGCGCTCCAGGGCCTGGTACGCGCCGATCAGCAACTGCTGCCCGGTCTGGCCGCGCGCATAGAAGGTGCGAGAGACTTGGACCCCGCCGAAGGAACGGTTATCCAGCATCCCGCCGTACTCACGGGCGAACGGCACCCCTTGGGCAACGCACTGGTCGATGATGTCGGCGCTGACCTCAGCCAGCCGGTAGACATTGGCCTCGCGAGCACGGTAGTCCCCGCCCTTGACGGTGTCGTAGAACAAGCGATAGATCGAGTCGCCGTCGCCCTTGTAGTTCTTCGCCGCGTTGATCCCCCCCTGTGCTGCGATCGAGTGCGCCCGGCGCGGGCTGTCCTGATAGCAGAAGTTCTTGACGTGATAGCCGGCTTCGCCCATGGTCGCCCCGGCAGAAGCCCCTGCCAGACCGGTACCGACGATGATGACCGACAGTTTGCGGCGGTTCGCAGGGTTCACCAACTTGGCCTCGAACTTGCGCTGCTCCCAGCGCCCAGCGATGGGACCACCGGGAGCTGCGCCATCGCTGATCGGCTCACCCTCGGTGTAGAACTCGCTGTCGGTCTGCGGCGCGGCGGTCTCCTGCTCGGTGAGCGTTCCTTCAATGGTGTCCGTCATCGCGTCCTCTTCCCAATACTCGCAACGTGCAGGTCTCCAGTGCGTCCGCTCACGGGATGATGCCGAACAAGATCGCCCAGGGCGGAGCCAGGAAGCCCACGACGACAACAGCGGCTATCGCAATCGCCGCCATCCGCAGCCGCTCGGCCGCGGCCAGGCTGGTGTTCAGGCCCAACGTCATCCCCGCAGCCCAGACCCCGTGCAGCAAGTGCATTCCGAGGGCCAGCACCGCCGCGGTGTACAAAAACACCGCCCACCACACCTCGAAACTCGAGACCAGTCGCGAGGCCGGATCGGCGAAATCCCCATTGATCTGGATGGTGTTGGTCGTGAAGTGCAGGATGTGGAAGACCAGGAACAACAACAGTGCGACCCCGCCCCAACGCATCGCCCGTGAGATCCAGACCTGAGCCACTGCCGTCTTGACCGAGTAGCGCGTCTTGCGAGCGGTGCCCGCACGCGACCACAGCACAAACGCTGCGTATGCGTGACCGACAAGACTCAAGATCAGCACGATGCGAAGAATCCACAGCACCCCCTTCTCGGGGATCGTGGGAGCACCGATCTCACGCAGGTGCTCGGCGTATTCGTTGAAGGCTTCTTCGCCACCGAAGATCATCAGGTTGCCGTACATGTGCGCGATGATGAAGCCGATGAACACCAGACCGGTCAGCGCCATCACTGACTTCAGGAGAATGCTGCTGGTCTTCGCAGGCTTGCCCGCGATCGTCGAGGTGGCCACATGCTGATGGTACAGCCCACGTCCAGACGCCTGTGAGGGTCCTTGCCTACTATGAGCGGCGTGATCGCGGCCCCGTCTTCAGCCGACGCTGTGGTCCCAGACTCAGTCGCTTCCGGCCTTCGCGAAAGATTATTGGGGCCAGCACCTTCCCGGCGGGCACATCAGGTCACCTGGTGGGGCGTGCTCTTTGTCACCGTTCTCGGTGGTGCGATCAGATTCTTCCGCCTCGGGCAGCCCGCGCAGCTCATCTTCGATGAGACGTACTACGTCAAGCAAGGCTGGTCGTTGATCCAGTATGGCTACGAGCGGGATATCAAAGAAGGGCTGAGCGAGCCGGACGAGCTCTTCACCGCTGGTGACCCCGATGTTTTCGGTCCGACACCCGACCTCGTTGTCCACCCGCCGGTGGGCAAATGGATCATCGGTGCCGGTGAGTGGCTCGTCGGCGTGGACTCCTCCTTCGGCTGGCGCTTGGCCTCGGCCGTGGTGGGGACGCTGTCGATCCTGCTGCTGGGGCGGATCATCTGGCATCTGTGGGGCAGTCCGTTACTCGCCATCGTCGGGGCCACGCTGCTGGCCAGCGATGGTCATCACTTCGTGCATTCGCGCACCGGGTTGCTCGATGTCTTCTTAATGTTCTGGGTGCTGGTCGCCTTTTGGGCGTTGATCCGCGACCGTCAGCAGGGACGAGCCCGGCTGGCGGAACTGGTTGCCGATATGTCACCGGCTGCTCGATCCAGTATGCGGTGGGGTCCGTCCATCGGCATGCGCTGGTGGCGTGTGGGCGCTGGTGTTGCGCTTGGTTTGGCAATCGGCACGAAGTGGTCCGGGCTGTTCTTCCTTGCGGTGTTCGGGCTGATGACCGTGTTGTGGGACATGGGTGCTCGACGAACGATCGGTGCCCGGTCGTGGCGCTCGGCGGGAGCCTGGCGCGACGGCATACCTGCCTTCGTGGCGATGGTGCCGGTCGCCTTGGTGACCTATGTAGCCAGTTGGGCCGGTTGGTTTTTCACCGATGGTGGGTACAAACGCAACTGGGCCGCGGCCAACCCCGCAGACGGCTGGGCCGCTCAGCTCGTGCCAGACCCCTTTCGATCGTTGTGGAGCTATCACCAGGAGGTCATGAGTTTTCACACTGGGTTGGCGAACGAGCATGCCTGGTCCTCCAGCCCATGGTCTTGGATCGTGCAAGGTCGACCCACCTTGTTCTACTCACAATGGCCAGAGCGCGGCCAGCAAGGCTGCACGGCCGATGAGTGCGTGAGTTACATCGCCTCGTTGGGCAACTTGTTCGTGTGGTGGGGTGCGACGGCCGGCTTGCTGGTTGTCGTCTTCGTGTGGCTGTTCGGCCGCGACTGGCGCGCCGGTGCAGCCTTGTCGGGGATCGTCGCCGGGTGGCTGCCCTGGTTCCTCTACCAGGACCGGACGGTGTACTCGTTCTACGCGGTGGCGTTCGTCCCGTGGCTGGTCTTGGTCGTGATCGTCTGTATGGCGCTGGTGTTGGGCCGGTCTTCAGCCTCGCCGCGCCGCAGACGGATCGGTGCCATCGTGGTGATCGCCTACACCACGGCAGCTGTGGCACTCTTCGTGTGGTTCTACCCGGTGTACACCGCCCAGGTGATCCCCCGTGAGGAGTGGCAGTGGCGGCTGTGGTTTGACTTCTGGACCTGACCGGGTCGCCTAGATGACGTGGGCGAAGGCGTCGGGCGTCGTCTCAGCCGCCAGGGCAACCGCCAGATCGATCGGTATGTCGGTGATCGTCACCGACTGCGACCCGGCCGCAGTGGTCGCCACCAGCGTGGCGAGGCCGAGGCGTCGCTGGAAGAAGGACTGCTGGATGAGCCAGCCGATCACACCCGAGCGCTCCAGCACCTCGCGCTTGCGGCTATAGGCACCGTGGCGGCTGACCACGTGCTCCGGTGTGAGCGCGTGGCCGAGGTTCGCATACTCGGCCTCGGCCTCGAGGACCCCCAGCAGAGCAACCCCCAGATAGAACACCGCGACCACCCACCAGGGCCAATCGAAGACCAGAACTGGGATCAGGGACAGCGAGGAAAAGGCCGCGGCGCCCAACTGTGCATCAATATGGCACCGGCGCCGCGCATACCACCCGTGCTGGGTCAGCGGCACGTCCAGTGCGCCCTGCTCCTCCAGCACATCATGTCCCACGGCGATGCAGACCGAGCGGGGGCAGGGCGGCAAAAGTTTGGTGGTGCCGCCGTCGCCGACACCGGTGGACAGTGCTTGCAGCTCGGCTCCTTTGACCAAGCGCAGCAACACCGGCTCGGTCAGCACCACGCCTCGGATCTTGGCCTCTTCGATGGTGGTGGAATTGGTGGTCAAAAGACCGCGGACTAAACGCAAGGTGCCTTCGCTCATCCGCGTTAGTCGCAGGTTCCACCACGAGATGACGTAGGTCAGCGTCGACAACGCCAACCAACCGATGGTGATCACGATGGCGACGACGAGGACAAGGAGCGCAACGGCTTGATCAAGCAGCCAGTCCCAGGCGTCTTCGGCGGAGGCGAACTGCTCTTCGAACCTGATCTCGCCGAGGAACTGCCAAAAGACGGCACTGACACCGGCCACGACCACCAGGCTGGCCAAACTGAACGGCGCATACTTCAGCCACGACCAGTTGATCTTGGCGAGCTCGACGTCGGTTGCCTTCTCGGACTCGGCGCCGCTGTCTGTTGCGGCAAGGGACCTGCCACCGTCGCCGTCTTCGCCGGTCGGTGCCGGCTTCTGGCCAGGCGCTGCACCAGCAGGGGTGCCGGTGAGCGACCGCTTGCGGGCCAACAGGTATGTCTGCAGCTGGGCCGCTTGATCCACCGACAGCGCGTTGAGGTCGATCCGAGTCGAGTCGACGCCGGTGCCGATGGCGACTTTGGACAGACGCAGCAGGCGGTGGATAACGGTGGACTCCAGATCGACACTGCGGACCCGGTCCAGTGGGGCGGTGAGTCGCTTGCGAAAGATCAGACCCCGGCGCACCTGTAATTGTGTGTCGGTCAACCGGAATCGAGTCGTCCACCAGGGCACCACACCGATCAGGACGGCACCGACCGCACCGACGGCGATGAACCCGGGTCCGGTGAAGAAGCCGTTCTCACCCCGCCCGACGCCGAAGACAAACGCTGCGGCTAACGGGATGATCAGTTGACCAGCCATCAGGACGGGATAGAGAAAGATGACCCGGGGGCTCAGGCGCTGCCAGTCATCGATTGCGCTCACGGGTGGGGGCGGTATGTCGTAGGCGGGCCCCTGGGGAGGGGGCGGCGGGCTCTGGCTCACGTGGCGTCGCCTTCGGTGGCGCTCGTGATGGCGGTGAGCTCGGCGACCATCCGATCTGCCATCTGTGTGCTCAAACACGCGATGGTGATGGGACCGGCGGCCGAGGCTGTCGTGACGGTGATCGACGCGAGGTTGAACAGGCGCATCAGCGGCCCCCGCTCGGAGTCCACGGTTTGCACTCGCGACAAAGGGGCGATTCGCTGCTCCACGCTCAGCCAGCCTGATCGCGTGTACACAGCGGTTGAGGTGATTTCCCACCGATGTACTCGATAACGCCATTGCGGCACGACGAGCACTTGGACGACGCTGATCGCCACCAGAAAGACAAGTACGGGCCCGGCCCAAACCTTCCACGAGTCAGGCACGAAGAGGTAGTACGCGCCGATCAAGAGCGCACACCAGATCACCGAGCCGACCATGGCACTGAGCACCCAGTAGCGCACCGCGTTGGGTGAGGCGAAATACGCAGGGTCGCGCAACGTGTGCGGCTCGGTCACAGGGGGCGCGCTGGTCACACTCGCATCATCTCAGGTGCCCCCGACAAGGAGCTGGCAGCGGTGGCCTAGGCCAGGGTGGCGACCATCAGCGCTTTGATCGTGTGCAACCGATTCTCGGCTTGGTCGAACACGATGCTGGCGCCGGATTCGAAGACCTCGTCGGTGACCTCGAGTCCGCCGGCCAGGTGGGGATACTGCTCGATGAGCTCGTGACCAAGACCCGTATCGGTGTTGTGGAAGGCCGGCAGACAATGCATGAACTTGACCTTGTCGTTGCCACTGGCCGCCATCAGCTCCGCGTTGACCTGGAACGGCAGCAGGGCATCGATCCGCTCGGTCCATGCTTCGACCGGCTCCCCCATCGAGACCCAGATATCGGTGTGTACGAAGTCCACCCCCTGCACAGCTTCAGCGGGGTCGTCGGTCACGGTGATCCGAGCGCCGGTCTCTGCGGCGATCTCTTGGCACGCAGCGATCAACTCAGGCGTCGGTTGTAGGGCGGGCGTCGTCGGCGCAGCGATCCGCACGTCCATACCCAACTTCGCGCCGGTGAGCAGCAGCGAGTTGCCGGTGTTGTTGCGTGCGTCGCCGAGATAGGCAAAGGCGATGTCGCCGAGTTCTTTGGTGGTGTGCTCGGTCATGGTGAGCACATCGGCGAGCATCTGGGTCGGGTGCCAATCGTCGGTGAGGCCGTTGTAGACCGGGACGCCCGCGTTGGTGGACAGGGTCTCGACCAGGCGTTGGGAGGAGCCTCGGTACTGGATCGCGTCGAACATCCGGCCGAGCACGCGGGCCGTGTCGGCGATCGACTCCTTGTGGCCGATCTGAGTGGACGACGGATCGAGGTATGTGGTGTGCGCGCCTTGGTCGGCGGCAGCCACCTCGAAGGCGCATCGGGTCCGGGTGGAGGTCTTCTCAAAGATCAACGCGACCGACTTGCCGGTGAGCAGCGGCTGCTCGGTGCCTGCATACTTTGCCCGCTTGAGCTCGCGAGACAGGTCGATCAGGTAGTGAATCTCAGCTGGGCTGTGATGCTGCAGCGAGAGCAGACTGCGGCCTCGCAAATTCACCGGCATGGTGTTCCCTTCACGGTTCATGGGCTGAATGCGTGACCGACCCTACCGGCCAACCGGGCGGCATACTGCGCTCGGACCTAGCCCAGATGAAGCCGCAGGAAGGCGATGGCCGCGGGGTATGCGTCGAGTTTGTTGACCCGCTTGGCCAGCCCGTGTCCTTCGTCGTCATAGACCCGCAACTGCACCGGCACGCCCTTCTCGGTCAGTGCCGCATGGATCTGGTGCGCCTCACTGAGCGGCACGCGAGGATCGTTGGCGCCGTGGAGGACAAACAGGGGCGCCGTGATCTGATCGAGGTAGGTGATCGGCGAGGCCCGCTCCAACAGGTCCCGGTGATCTGCAAGCGATCCGTACTCGCGCTCGCGATAGGCCACCCGGTATGCAGACGTGTTCTCCAGGAAGGTCACCAGGGAGCTCATTCCGACGATGTCGACCCCTGCTGCCCACACGTCAGGCTGCATCGACACCCCGGCCAACACCATGTATCCGCCGTAAGACCCTCCCCACAGGGCGGCGCGATCCGGGTCCAGCCCTTGCGTAGGGAGCCAGGCGTGCAGATCGGCAAGATCGGCCACGGACTCCAACCGTAAGTCGACGTCGTCCAGGGAGTACCACCGCTTGCCATAACC
>JBATUU010000468.1:0-2721 GCA_049671385.1 Ornithinimicrobium sp.
CCGCGACACCGAGCAGCTGCGGGGCCTGGCCGAGCACCTAGGTGCCGAGACTTTTTCGCTGCGAACGGGACTACCGCTGTGGACCCAATGGAGCCTGACCAAGCACCGCTGGCTGCTGGATCACATACCTGCTGTGGCCACAGCCACGGGGCGATACAACATCGCCGAGTGGGTGGCCCGCGACCTGGGAGCAGAGCGCGCCACCGAACTCTCCCTTGCTTCACGCACTGGCTGGCTCGATCTCGAGTCGGGGCGACCGTGGGGTGCATCGATGGACTGGTCCGGGGCTCCCGAGGGGTTCCTAGACAACTTGGTGACCGCGGGGACGGCGATCGGGACAGCACAGACCTCCGGCGATCTCGCCGCTCTCGACGGAGCCACGCTGACAGTGGCAGGGCACGACCACCAGGCCGCGGTCGTCGGGGTAGGCATCAGCAACCCCGGCGATGAATTCGACTCCTGCGGCACTGCCGAAGCCTTCGTACGCACGATCAAGCCCGGGCTCGCAGCAGACGCCATTGCCGAGCTGACCACATCGGGCGTGACCGTCGGATGGCACGCGATCAAAGACCGCTGGTGCCTGTTAGGCGCCACTCAAGGGGGGCTTGCACTAGGCAGAGTGCAAACTGCCCTTGGAGTGGACCGCGAGGACTTGGCCGCTCTCGACGCTGCCGCACTCGCTGCTGCGGACGACCCGAAGGCAGTGCAGATCAGCGACGCAGGCGACATCTCGATCGACGACGGCGCGGATCCAGCGCAGGTATGGCGTGCGGCAGCCGCAGCGGTGACGCGCCAGGGGTTCGAGTTGAGCGAGTCGCTCAGCCGCATCTCGGGGCCTCGGCAAGCGCTCGTCGTCGCGGGCGGTTGGACCAACAGCGCAGCAGTGATGACAGCCAAGGCTGACCGTTTCGGAGACTTGCGTCGCGTGACCACGACCGAGCCCGGGGCCCGCGGAGCCGCCCTCTTGGCAGGTCTGGCACACGGGACCTTCGCCTCATACGACCAGATGCCCACCCACGACTCAGCACACACGAAGGACGCATCCCCATGAGCCTGGCCACCACCGCCGATCTCCTCGCCCGAGCCAGATCCGCTGGCGTCGGATTGCCCGCTTTCAACGTCATCACCCTGGAGCACGCAGAGGCTATCGCCCTGGGAGCCGAACGCGCGGGCGGCCCCGCGATCCTGCAGATCAGCGAAAACGCCGTGAAATTCCACGGCGGACAGCTCGGGCCGATCACAGCAGCGACGGTGGCGGTCGCACAGCAGGCCGAGGTCGAACTGTCCGTGCACATCGACCACGTCGAAGACGCGAACCTGCTGCGCCAGGCAGCGGGGACCGGGGTGAGCTCGGCGATGTTCGATGCTTCTCGACTCGACTACGCCGGCAACGTCACAGCCACCCGTGACGCCGTCACCTGGGCCCATGACAACGGGATGCTGCTCGAGGCTGAGCTCGGTGAAGTGGGAGGCAAAGACGGCGCACACGCTCCGGGGGTCCGCACCGACCCCACCGAAGCAGTCGATTTCGTCGCGGCCACAGGGGTGGACGCACTGGCGGTGGCCGTGGGCAGCTCGCACGCCATGCTGGAACGGACCGCGACGCTCGATCTCGACCTGATCGCCGCATTGGCGCGTGAGCTACCGGTCCCTTTGGTGCTGCACGGGTCATCCGGGGTGCCGGACGGCACGCTGGCCGAGGCAGTGGGCGCCGGGATGGTCAAGATCAACATCGGCACCATCCTCAACGTTGCCTTCACTGAGGCCGTTCGGGAGACGCTCGCTGGCGACGCGGACCTGGTGGATCCGCGCAGATACGTTAAGCCGGCCCGAGAGGCGGTCGCCGACGTCGTTGCTCGGTTGGTCGGCGTGATCGGCAGCCCGCGATGATCATCACGCTCACGCTCAACCCCGGATTGGATCAGACCTACTCGCTGTCCGAATCGGATCTGGGCCAGGTCGACGTGCACCGAGCCACGGCGTCAACCATGGAGGCCAGCGGCAAGGGGGTCAACATCTCCCGGGCGCTGCACCTGAATAGCACCGAGACCCTGGCGGTGTATCCCGTGGGTGGGCCGACCGGCCGTCACCTCTCGGAGTTGCTCGACATCGAGGGCGTCCCGCGGCGCGACGTACCGGCCCAGTCCACCACCCGGGTCAACACCACGATGGCGCTGAGCACCGGCACGACTGTCAAGGTGAACGGGCCTGGCGGGGCGCTGACCCACGATGAGCTCAACTCGCTGACCCGTGAGGTGACCAGCGCCCTGCAGGAAAGCGTCGGTGGCGAAGACGTGTGCCTCGCGATCTGCGGCTCGCTGCCGCCGGGTGCTGACTCAGCCCAGCTCGCCGAGTTCGTATCGCTGGCGCATCGCCACGGTGCCACCTGTGCTGTGGATGCCTCCGGTGAGGCTCTGGCCGCGGCCGTCTCCGCCGGGGCCGACCTGATCGCCCCGAACCGATTGGAACTCGGTGAGGTCTATCCGCAGGTCGCTGACACTGAGTCCATCTCGGAGCTCGCTGTTGTCGCAGCGCAGATCGCTCGGGACACCGGGGTGTCGTTGCTCATCAGCCTAGGAGCCGATGGTGCCCTCTATACCGATGGGCAGTCAGCCCTCCACGGGACCGGAACGAAGATCGCTGCGGTCAACACAGCAGGTGCCGGCGACGCACTGCTCGCCGGCTGGCTCGCCGGACCGGCAAGTCCGCACGCTCGACTGC
>JBATUU010000469.1:0-2715 GCA_049671385.1 Ornithinimicrobium sp.
GAGGAGATGCTCGGCAAAGTCGGCATCCCAGACCCCACTCGGCGCCTGGACGAATACCCACACCAACTCTCCGGCGGCATGCGCCAGCGGGCGTTGATCGCCATGGCGCTGGCGTGCGAGCCGCGCCTGTTGATCGCCGACGAGCCCACGACGGCACTCGACGTGACGATCCAGGCCCAGATCTTGGCGCTCCTCAAGGAGCTGGTCGAGGAGTCCAATACCGCGCTGGTGATGATCACTCACGACTTGGGCGTCGTCGCCGGACTCTGTGATGAGGTCAACGTGCTCTACGGCGGGAGGATCGTCGAACGGGGTCTGCGTCACCCGCTCTTCAAGGTCCCCAGGCACCCCTATACCGGTGGTTTGCTGGCTTCGATCCCCCGTCTGAACGAACCGCGTGGGGCACGGTTGACACCAGTGCCGGGGTCGGTCGCTGACAACATCCCGTGGGAAGGCGGCTGCGCCTTTGCGCCGCGTTGCTCCAGTGAGGTGGACGCGTGCCGTGAATCCAGCCCGGATCTGGTCTCCGACAGCGCGGTGGATGATGAGCGTCTGCTGCGTTGCCATAACCCGTTGACCACCGAGCCGGGTCACGACGACCCGGGCACCGCCGAAGACTCGAGCGAGGACGACTAATGAGTGAATCCGACCTGCTCGTCGATGTACGGGACCTCAAAATGCACTTCCCGATCAAGGCGGGAGTGATCTTCGACAAGACAATCGGCTACGTCTACGCCGTGGATGGCATCGACCTGCAGATCGAGCGCGGCGGGACCTACGGCCTGGTCGGTGAGTCCGGTTGTGGCAAGTCGACGTTCGGCCGAGCACTGCTGCAACTGGAGGAGCCGACAGCGGGCGAGGTGTATTTCGACGGCGTCGACCTAGCCAGCCTCAAAGGTGAGAAGCTGCGCACCCAACGACGCCACATGCAGATGGTTTTCCAGGACCCGATGGGGTCTTTGGATCCTCGGCAGACAGTCGAGCAGTTGCTTTTGGAGGGTATGAAGGCTCACGGTCTGACGAAGTCGCAGGATGCTCGCGAGCGCCTGATCGACTTGTTGAGGGCCGTCGGTCTGCCGCAGAACTCACTCAACAAGTATCCGCATGAGTTCTCCGGCGGTCAGCGTCAGCGCATCGGCATTGCCCGCGCACTGGCCGTGGATCCGCAGTTGATCGTCGCCGACGAGCCGGTGAGCGCGCTAGACGTCTCCGTGCAAGCTCAGGTCATCAATCTTTTGCAGGATCTGCAGAAGGAGTTCGAGCTGACCTATCTGGTGATTGCTCATGACCTCGCAGTGGTGCGGCACATCAGCGACCGGATCGGTGTGATGTATCTCGGTGCATTGGTCGAGGAGAGCAGCGCCGATGAGCTGTATGACACTCCGCTGCACCCCTATACGCGGGCACTGATGTCGGCTGTGCCCGTGCCGGACCCGGAAGTTGAAGACTCACGCGAGCAGTTGCTGCTGGCCGGTGACCTGCCGAGCCCCTCGAACCCGCCGAGCGGGTGTCGGTTCCACACCCGGTGTCCGTGGCGGCAGGAGACGAAGTGTGATGATTCCCGGCCCGAGCTGCGTGTGATCGAGGTCGAGGGCGCCAGCACTGGCCATCGAGTGGCCTGTCACTGGGCCGAGCAGATCGCCAGCGGTGAACTACAACCTCATGCCGTCTCCCCCGACGACACCGACTCGGAGAAGGTCAGTGACGCCGACACCTCCGATGGCGATAGCTTGTTCGGTCCGCAATCAGTCTCTGAGGACCTCAAGTAACTCTGCGGGGCGCGCGCTGAGTGTCAATCTGCTCATTTGAAGGTGTTCTCGTTGAGCTGTTGCACGCGGGAGCGCGCCGCTGTTCGTGGTCGTTTCGATCGTGTTGATGAGGGAGTGCTTCTGCCTGTCGCTGTCCCGTAGCCTAGCGACATGAAGCCGCAGTTGTTGGTGATTCAGCACGAGGACACCTGCCCAGCCGGGTTGATGGGCGATGTGTTGAGCGAACACGAGATCGTGCTCGACGTGCGATACGCGCATCGCGGTGACAATATCCCGGCCGGCCTTGATAGGCACGACGCATTGATGGTGCTCGGTGGAGCCATGGGTGCACATGATGACGCTGACTTTCCGTGGCTGACGGCGACAAAGGACCTGCTCGTCGCGGGCACTCAGTCGGGTCACCCGGTGCTCGGTGTATGCCTGGGGCATCAGTTGTTGAACGTCGCCCTCGGTGGGCGCAGCGCTCCGAACCCGAGGGGCAAAGCACGTGGCCTCACGCCCTATGCGCCGACGCTCGAGGCTGCCACCGACCCGCTGCTGGGGGGTCTGGGGGCGGGTGCCTTAGGACTGCAATGGAACGACGACGTGGCGATCGACGTCCCCGAGGGCGCCGTGGTGTTGGCGACCGCACCCGACGGCTCGGTCCAGGCCGTCCGCTTTGGCCCCAGCGCCTGGGGTGTGCAGTTCCATCCGGAAGCCACTCCCGAGATCTTCCGTAGTTGGGCGGTGCACCGGCCAGTCGGTGCCGACCCGCTCTGGCAGGACAAGGCTCTGCATGACGCCGCCGACGAGTTCGTCAGGCACCGTGATGCCGTGGCGCGCGCGTGGCGTCCGCTGGCGGTCCGATTCGCTGAGATCATCCACACATCTGCAGCGGCGCGACCCATCACAACCCCTCGTTACGCCCAGGCCTGAGCGCTCAGCGAGCGGGCGCGGCGCGCACAAC
>JBATUU010000470.1:0-9034 GCA_049671385.1 Ornithinimicrobium sp.
GTATCCGCCCTGTGCGAGATCGGCGAGGTCAAGCGAGCCCGCCGGCTGTGCTCCAAGTTGTTGTCGATGGCCGGCCCGCTGGAGCTGTATGCCGAGGAGATCGACGCGACCACCGGTCAGCACCTGGGCAACTTCCCGCAGGCCTTCACACACTTGGCCCTGATCAACGCCGTCCAACACGTCATCGCGTTGGAGGAGGACGGCTCCGGCGCTGGCCCTCAGGGCCACGACCTCACTGACGCCGGACAAGACGGGGAAGACGGGGACTAACCCTGCTTGTCCACTCGATGACGCGAACGTCACGATGCGATCACAGTCTTTGCCGGGGAGTTCAGGCGTGACAGAGTTGCGCCCATGAGCCAACAGCCCGGGTGGTACGACGACCCGCAAGACAGTGACGTGCTGCGGTACTGGGACGGTGTGCAGTGGACCACCCACACAACTCCTCGGCAGCGTCTGAACCCGAGCGACAGTGGTCAGTCTCAACCCGGCTACAGGTCGGGGAGCCAGCAATCCGGCTATGGAGCAGGTGGCGGCTACACCCCGACGTCGAGCGGAGGCTACGGCGGATATCAGGCCATGCCAGGTGGGGACTTCGCTCAGGCTGATGGAACAGCACGGACGCCGGATGGTCAGCGGATAGCGGGGTGGTGGCGCCGCGTCCTTGCACGCATCGTCGACTCCATACTGCTGGGCCTGCTCTCGTTGGTCCTCCTGCCGCTGGTCGCCCCCGACTTCACGGCAACCGCTCAAGAACTGGTCGACGCGTTCTCGGCTCAGGCTCCCGACCAGGATCAGGTCAACAGCATCGTGGAGCAGATGACCGCTCAGGTAGCGCGACTCAGCTTTGCCTCGGCCGTGCTGTCAATCGTCTACGAAACAGTCTTCCTCAAGTTCCTCGCGGCCACCCCGGGCAAGTTGCTGGTGGGTGTGCGGGTGCGGTTGCGTGATCAAGCCGGGCCGTTGGAGTGGAACACGTGCGGGATCCGTGCTCTCGTGTGGCACGGCCCTTCGCTGCTGGCGGTCGTTCCGTTCTTGGGCAATATCGCTGGGCTCGTCCAGATCGTCAATGGTCTATGGCCGCTATGGGACGCCAAGAAGCAGTCGCTGAACGACAAAGTTGCCAAGACGAACGTCGTCCGTAGGTAGCCATTCCCGGGCCTCAGTCGCCGGCTGAGGTCTCCAGCCTCACGCCCTCGTGGCGCAAGCGATCCAGGGCAACCTCCGTGGTCTCGGCCGAGACCCCGGCGGTCAAGTCCAACAGCACGCGGGTAGTGAATCCCTCGAGCGCAGCGTCGAGGGCAGTAGCCCGCACACAGTAGTCGGTGGCAATGCCGACCACATCCACACGCTCGATGCCGTGATCGTGCAGCCAGGGCGCGAGTTGGACGACCTCACCATCGATCTCGGTGCTTCCCTCGAATCCGCTGTATGCCGCGACCTGTTCCCCTTTGCGGAAGACCGCACCGACTGCCTCGAGTGCGGGTTCGAGCTCCGGTCGGAAGTCAGCGCCACGAGTCCCGACTTCACAGTGCACCGGCCACGAGTCGACAAAGTCTGGCTCCTGCGACCAGTGACTGCCCGGGTCGATGTGCCAGTCTGCAGTCGCGGCGATCGCGGTGTACTCGCTGCCGCGCTGACGCACATACTCGCTGATCTTGCTGGCCACCTCAATGCCTCCAGTGACAGGCATCGACCCGCCTTCACAGAAGTCATGCTGGACGTCCACGATCACGAGCGCTGCGTTCATGCCTCTACAGTATCCCCGCTTCGGGTAGCGAGGATGCGCAGAGTCACGCAGTCAGATAGGTGGTGTCGATAGCGGGGTCACCGTGGCTGAGTTGCATCGCGCGAGTTGGCAACTCATCACGGGACGCCGCGTGCCGAGCCCGAGCAGAGTCAGCATCGGTGGCTGCCACCACCTGACCGTCGAGGACCAACCGAACGAACAAGTCTCGGTCGTCGCCATCGTCAGTGGGCGCGGCTCCGATCCCCACGATCTCTTCCTGCGCTACCCCCGTGCTGTTGCGCCGGCGCAGCGCATATTTGCGTCCACCCACGGATCGCTTGTCCTTGCTGACCTTGGCTACCGACTCCATCTCACCGCTATCGTCCGCCCGGCTGACCAGCTTGTAGACCATCCCGGCGGCGGGGGCACCAGAGCCGGTGACCACCTTGGTGCCAACCCCGTAGGAGTCGACCGGAGCGGCCTGCAAGGCGGCAATCGCGTACTCATCCAGGTCCGAGGTCACCACGATCGCAGTGTCGGTGGCACCGAGGGAGTCGAGATGCTCGCGCACGTCACGTGCCCCGGAGATCAGGTCCCCGGAGTCCAACCGCACGCCGCCGATCCTGCTGCCTGCCAGCTCGACGGCCAACTCCACACCTGCGGTGATGTCGTAGGTATCGACCAGCAACGAGGTGCCCGTGCCCAGGCTGTCCAACTGTGCGGCGAAGGCTGAGCGTTCGGAGCCGTAGAGCAGGGTGAAGGAGTGCGCCGCTGTGCCCATGGTGGGCACCCCGTGCCGCCGGCCGGCCTCCAGGTTGGAGGTGGCGGTGAAACCGGCGATGTAGGCGGCCCGGGCTGCGGCGATCGCTGACTCCTCATGGGTGCGGCGCGAGCCCATTTCGATGCAGGGTCGATCGCCAGCAGCGGCCGTCATCCGCGAGGCCGCCGAGGCGACGGCAGAGTCGTGATTGAGCATGGACAGGATCAGCGTCTCCAGGATCACCCCTTCGGCGAATGTCGACTCGACGACGAGCACCGGCGAGCCGGGGAAGTAGCACTCGCCCTCGGCGTACCCCCAGATGTCGCCGGTGAACCGATAGTCGGACAAGAAGTCAAGCGTCTGCTCGTTCACGACGTGGTTGTCGGCGAGGAAGTCGATCTCGGCCGCTCCGAAGCGAAAGTCAGCCAGCGCCTCAAGCATCCGGCCAGTGCCTGCGACGACGCCATAGCGCCGACCCTCGGGCAACCGACGTGCAAACGCCTCGAAGACACAGGAGCGGTGAGCGTGCCCGGTGGCCAAAGCGGCCTGGACCATCGTCAGCTCATAGTGATCGGTCAGCAACGCGGTGCTGGGGGAAGTCATGCCAGGCACTTTAGAGTGGTGAGCGTGTCGATGCCGCCCCCGACCCCAGTCTGGTCCTCCAGTCAGAGCACCCCGACCCCCGATCGCAGCTCGGATGTCGCGGTGCTGGACCGCCCCGAGCCCGACCTGCCATGGGTGACGCTGGTCTGGAACGACCCGGTCAATCTCATGTCCTATGTCACCTGGGTCCTACAGACGCATTTTGGCTATCAGCGCAGTAAGGCCGAGGCGCTGATGATGGACGTGCATCACAAGGGTCGTGCCGTGGTCTCGACCGGCTCGAAGGAAAAGGTCGAGGCCGACACCGAGGCCATGCACGGCTACGGGCTGTGGGCCACCTTTCAGAAAGACGAATAGGTGGCGACCGCATTTCGCCCCAAGGCAGGTCGCGTACGAGGGCGGTTGAACGCTCAGGAGCTCGACGTCGTCGTGCATATGTTGCGCTCCGTGCGAGATTTTGTGGCTCCAGAGCAGGAAGCGACCGGCGACCCGTTGCAGGATCTGATGGCCGGACTCGGGGGTAGCGACGACGCCAGGCAGCCCCCGCAGGACCCGGCCCTGTTGCGGTTGCTGCCGGTCGCTCATCGTGACGACGAGGCGCACGCACAGGAGTTCCGAGCACTGACCGAGCACTCAGTGCGCCAGCACAAGACCTCGAATCTAGATACGGCGATCGAGGCGTTGACTGCTCAAGGGTCGGGCACGATCGAGTTGGATCAGCGCCAGGCTGGCGCACTCATGATCGGATTGACCGACGTACGCCTCGTGCTCGGTGAGCGCTTGCAGTTGCGCACGGACGAGGACACCGAGGCGATGCATGAGCAGATCCACGCTGCCGCATTCGGCGAGCACAGCCAGGAAAGTAGCGAGCCGGACAGGCTCCAGCAGATGGCCCTCTATGACTTCCTGACCTGGCTGCAAGAGAGCCTGGCTATCTCACTGCTCGGCGACTGAGCAGCCACCGGCACGAGACACCCCATGCGGCCACTATCCTCGTATGCACCATGGCCCCACATATCTCCACCGATCATCTGACCGCTCAGGCTGCCGGAACCCACGCCTCCGAAGGTGCGACGGTGTCCGGCCCGGGGGTCCGGGTGCGGTTCTGTCCCTCGCCCACCGGGACCCCACACGTCGGTATGGCGCGCACGGCTTTGTTCAACTGGGCCTTCGCACGCCACCATGGTGGCACCTTCGTTTTTCGGATCGAGGACACCGACGCCAGCCGCGACTCTCAGGAGTCCTTCGACCAACTCATTGAAGCGTTGGATTGGCTCGGGTTGGACTACGACGAGGGTCCCGGGGTCGGTGGGCCGCATGGCCCGTACCGGCAAAGTGAGCGGGTGGAGCACCACCGTGAGGTGGCGGCCAAACTGCTGGAGGCTGGTTATGCCTACGAGTCCTTTTCCACCGGTGCCGAGATCGAGGAGCGCCACCGCGCCGCGGGGCGGGACCCCAAGCTCGGATACGACAACTTCGACCGCGACCTGAGCGCCGACCAGCGCGCCGCATACCGCGAGCAGGGACGAGAGCCCGTGCTGCGCTTGCGGATGCCTGATGAGGGCATCACCTTCACCGACCTGGTGCGCGGCGAGGTCACGTTTGCGGCAGGCATCGTGCCCGACTTCGTGATCATGCGCACCGGAGCCAAGCCGTTGTATACGTTGGTCAACCCCACCGACGACGCAGCGATGGGCATCACACACGTGATCCGCGGCGAGGATTTGCTCTCTTCGACGCCCCGGCAGATCGCGTTGTATCGAGCTCTGATCGCCATCGGCGAGGCCAGCGCCGTGCCGACCTTCGCTCATCTACCGCTGGTGCTGGGGGAGGGCAACCGCAAGTTGTCCAAGCGTGACCCCGCCTCAAACCTGTTCCTGCATCGCGATCGCGGTTTCGTCCCCGAGGGCATGATCAACTACCTCGCGTTGTTGGGGTGGGCCATCGGTCCTGACCGCGATGTGTTCACGCCGCACGAGTTCACCGAGGCCTTCGAGGTGGAGGCCGTCAACCCCAATCCGGCCCGCTGGGACCAGCGCAAGGCCGAAGCCATCAACGCCGACCACATCAGGTTACTGGACGCCACCGACTTCCATGGCCGGTTGCTGCCGGTGATGCAGGATCTCGGGGCAGTCCCAGCGCCGAGCACCGCCGCGCAGATGGCCCGACTGGGTCAGATCGCCCCGCTCGTGCACACTCGGATCCAGGTGCTCAGTGAGGCCGCCCCGCTCGTGCTGCCCTTCTTCACCGCGGACAGCGAGCTGCCTATTGCTGATGACGCCCGGGGACAACTCAAGGAGTCTGCCCCGGAGGTGCTCAGCGCCGCCGTGAGCGCGCTACAGCCACTGTCGGGATCGATGGGCGAGCCGCTGAGCGCTGCGGTGGATTGGAACGCCTCGACCATCGAAGAGGCACTGCGCGTCGCGATCGTGGACGAGATGGGCATCAAGCCGCGTTTGGCGTTTGGTCCGCTGCGCACGGCCATCTCGGGGCAGCGCATCTCGCCACCGCTGTTCGAGTCGATGGAAATCCTCGGCAAAGACTCGACGCTGTTCCGCCTGCAGAGCCTTCGGAGGTCGTTGCTCGGCTGATTTGGGTCGTGCCTCCCGTGGGCGGTATCGTTCCTCCTCGGTCAGCAGGCGGATCCACAGCCTGGCTGACTACCCTTGGGGTATGGTGTAATTGGCAGCACGACTGATTCTGGTTCAGTTAGTCTAGGTTCGAGTCCTGGTACCCCAGCGCAGGTAGGATTGATCCTGCATGGTCGCGTGTTGACCACACCTCAAGGCCCCGTTGTGTAGCGGCCTAGCACGCCGCCCTCTCAAGGCGGTAGCGCGGGTTCGAATCCCGTCGGGGCTACGGTGAAAGAACGGCCCCCGGTTAATACCGGGGGCCGTTCTGCGTTGTCCAGCATAAGACTTCCCACTACCGAAGTAGACGCCGCGCAAATAAAAGCCTAAAGTAATTCCTGGGCATTCCTCGGCGCGTTCTGGCCCAACAGTGCGCTATGTCCAATGGAGAAAGGGAACCATGAACAAAGCAGATCTCATCGAGCAGATCGCGCCTTCTGTGGGGGGACGATCGAGTGCTACAAATGCCATTGAGGTGATCGTCGACGCGATTCTTCGCGAGGTTGCCAATGGGGGCAGCGTGGGCATCACTGGATTCGGAACGTTCGAACGCATTGACCGTGCTCCCCGCACGGGGCGAAACCCTCGTACAGGTGCTCCTGTGCCCATCGAAGCCACCAGTGCCCCGCGTTTTAGGCCCGGCACGTACTTCAAGAATGTCGTCAATGACCCCAGCGAGCTGCCATCCGACAGTTTGGCGGGAGTTCGCACAGGCAACGGCAATGAGCGGGTCGCGTAAAAGCGATAACAATCGAGTAACCAGAACATGAAGGGCGCGCCCAGACTTCTTAGGTCTAAGGGATGACCATGGCAAAGATTCGGTCAAGCCAGTGCCCGGCGCAGACCGAGGGCGTCACATTAAGTTCAGAATTGGCAAAAAGATGCCCAGACAGTTAAAGAATTGTTTCGGTGTCACCTATGCCGATAATCCACATTCTGGTGACGGCCTCGGCGCGGCCTGACTCGGTCGTCTGGCCCGGGCTCGCGCCACGCTCGATGCTCAGACGCTGACCAACTCTCAGCAGTCGCAACCCGCTGGCAGCGAAGACATCGGCGTCGAACGGGATGACGACGCCGGTATCGAGCAACAACTCGCCCTCGCCGCTGCGCTCATCGAACTCGTGCACGCTCGCCTGCATGTGCCCAGCCTAGATCGGCTGTCTCCGGTCGGCTCTTTGCGTCGTCGGTCCAGCCAACACTCGGCGGGTATGCGCTCCTACGCCCAGCGCGACAGCTGCAGCCAAGTCGGTGGCATCATCGACGTCTTGCCGCAACCCGTCCACGGGTAGTGCGAGACGGACCGCGCCCGTTGCCTGCTCATGTCGCCAGGCTGAGTTCTCGCCAAAGCACGGCACCAATCCTGGCCGAGTGCTGGCTAGGAGCACCGTTCCAGTTCCGCTGTGATCGGGCACAAACGCAAGCGGATGTCTGGAGCACTCGATCAGGGCCGAGCGCAGTTGTTCAGGACGCAGTGCGGGCAGGTCGCCCAGCAACACCGCCATAGGTCCTGTCGACAGCACCGACTGGGCCGCGTTGACAGCCGCATTGAGGCCCTGCCCGGGATCTGCAATCGTCGCGATCCCCTGGTGGGTTGCCCACGCAGTCATCGCCACATCGCAGGTCACTACCGCCACCGCCCCTTGCGCCACGGCGGCGGTGGCGGCCTGGACGGTGTCCCGGGCCATGGCGTGGGCCAACGCCGACTTTGAGACCCCAGCAGGCGCAGTCAGCCGCGACTTGGCGACCGCCTGCTCTTTGACCGGCACGATGACCCGCCAGGCCAGTGGTACGGGCTCCGGCGGCGCCGGGGGAGTGCAGGGCATGTGAGCATCTTGGCCGATCGGTCGAGCAATAGTGACAAGATGGCGGGCGTGAAACGCCAGGTCCAACACACTCCCGCGCCCCGGCCTTACCGTTACGCAGTTGCCGTGCTGCGGCCTCCTCTGGCGTTGCTGACCTCGCAAGACTGGCGCGGCGCCGAGCATCTGCCGACTCAGGGCGGATTCATCGTCGCGGTCAACCACCTCTCGGAGATCGACCCGTTCACGGTGGCTCACTTCCTGGTGGACCACGGCTATCCGCCGATGTTCT
This sequence comes from Ornithinimicrobium sp., assembly GCA_049671385.1. Classification (GTDB taxonomy): domain Bacteria; phylum Actinomycetota; class Actinomycetes; order Actinomycetales; family Dermatophilaceae; genus Ornithinicoccus. The sequence continues at coordinate 7,814 of JBATUU010000470.1, forward strand.
TGGCCAAGTCCTCGTTGTTCGACATCCCGATCCTCGGCAGGGCCTTGCCGAAGCTTGGCCAGGTCCCGGTCTATCGCAACACCAGGCGCGCTGGCGATGCGCTATCCGCCGCCGAGCAGGCAGTGAACGACGGCAAGTGCGTAGTGATCATGCCGGAGGGCACGTTGACCCGAGAGCCGACTCTGTGGCCCATGAAAGGCCGCACTGGAGTAGGCAGGCTCGCGCTGGCCACGCAGGCCCCCGTCATACCGGTGGGGCAGTGGGGCCCACAGAACCTCCTAGCACCGTATGCGCGCCGCCCGACCGGTTTGTTGAGTCAGGTCACGATGGGTGTCCAAGCTGGTCCGCCGGTGGACTTAACCGACCTCTACGATCGGCCCGCGCAGCAGTCGGCCATGATCGAGGCGAGCAACCGCGTGATGTGGGCCATCACCGAGCAGGTCGCCGTGTTGCGCGAGGAGCCTATGCCGACCACGCTGTTCGATCGAGCCGCCGCCGAACGGGCGCAAACGCACCAGGAGCAGCCTGAGGGGAACCAGCAGTGAGTCACACCGCCATCTACGGATCAGGCTCCTGGGGCACCGCCTACGCCGCGATCGTCGCCGACGCCGGCGGCACCGTGTCGATGTTTGCCCGGCGCGAGGAGGTGGCGGCCAGCATCCGAGATCGCCATCGCAACCCTGACTACCTCGGCGACCTGATCCTTCCGGACAGTGTCACGGCCACCAGCGACCCCGCGGCGGCGGCTGTGGGCGCGGATCTGGTGATCCTAGCGGTCCCGTCCCAGTCATTGCGGCACAACCTTGCGACCTGGGCGCCATACGTGCCGAGGGGCGCCGTGGTGGTCAGTCTCATGAAAGGCATCGAGGTGGGGACCGGGCTACGGATGAGTCAGGTGATCGAGCAGGTCGGTGGCATCGACCCAGGCCGGATCGTCGTGGTCTCCGGACCCAACCTCTCGGCGGAAATAGCGGCTAAGCAGCCGGCCGCGAGCGTCATGGCGGGCAAGGACCACGGCGCGGCTGCTGCAGTCGCGGAGGCCAGCGCTGCACCATATTTTCGCCCCTACACCCAAACTGATGTCGTCGGCACCGAGATCGGCGGCGCGGTCAAGAATGTGGTCGCACTCGCTGTCGGAATGGCCGAGGGGCTCGGGTACGGAGACAACACCAAGTCCAGCATCATCACGCGGGGGCTCGCAGAGACGGCACGGCTTGGCGC
>JBATUU010000471.1:0-1673 GCA_049671385.1 Ornithinimicrobium sp.
TGGTGGAGTTCGCCAACAACCACGCGATGTTGCGGGCTTGGGCGATCGAGGGAACCGGTGGTCACGGCGCCGGTCTTAGCCGCCACCTGCTTCAGATGTCCGAAATCGTCATCGAGTTGGACCGCCCGAAGCGGGCTGCGCGTCGCAACGGCGCGAAGTCCGATCCGCTCGACGCGATCCGCGCTGCTCGCGAAGCGATGGCACGACCGCGGTTGGGCACTCCCCGCACCGGCGGCGAACGCCAAGCACTATCGGTGCTCATGGCTGCGCGCCGCTCCGCGATCAATGCCTCCACCGAGGCCCAGCTACAGGTGTTCAGCCTAGTCATCGCGGCACCCGAACCGATCCGAGTCAGGTTCCGCGGCCAGAAGCTCGCCGCGATGCTCAACACCGCCTCGAACTTGCGAGTCCACGCCTCCTGGGACACCGAGAGGACCAGCACCGTGGTGGCGCTGCGGACCTTGGCTCGTCGCGCGCACGCAATGCCGAAAGAGGCACGGGAACTGCAGAAGGCGATCATCGCGGTAATCCGCAGCTGGCGTCCTGACCTGCTCGAAGAGTTCGGCGTCGGACCGATCGTGGCCGCGACGGTGTTGTGCGCCTGGTCCCACCCCGGCCGCATCCACTCCGAAGCAGCATTCGCGATGCTCGCCGGCGTGGCACCCATCCCGGCCAACAGTGGCCAAGTCACCACCCGGTATCGGCTCAACCGTTACGGCGACCGCCAACTCAACAACGCCTTGCACACCGTGGTCCAAAGCCGGATCCAGTACCAGCCAGCCACCCGCGACTACGTCGCACGCCGCACCGCAGAAGGCAAGACCGGCCGAGAGATCAAACGCTGCCTCGCCCGCTACGTCGCACGCGACCTCTATCGCCTACTCGAAAACACGGCCACAACTGCTTGACGAAGCATAGGAGCGTCGCGGCTCGTGAACGCCCGGACCGCGGCAGATCCGGCAAGTCAGTGGCCCAAGCATCGGGTCGCGACCCCCGCCGCTCTCCGAGGATAGGTAGCCTCAGCACACGATGGATGACTTCTGGCCTGCCTTCTTCGCCGGCTCGGCCGTGCTCGCCGTAGCAGGGCTCGCAGCCTGGTTCTGGAGGCCCACGCGCGTGCGACTGCAAGGCTGGTGGATTCGCGGTACGGCCGAAGCCGATGAAGCGGCGGCGGATGCCGAATACGAGCAGATGCATATGCTCCGCGAGCAGGTCGCAGAGCGCGCGCGGAAAGTCGGGTAAGCCAATGCCCGGGAGCTCCTCCGGCAGTCGGGTCACCTACGCCGACGGGCACACGACCACGTACATCGCTGACTTCCAGCAGTACCGACGCGATATGGAGAACAGCCGTGTAAATATCATGCGCACCGTCAACAAGGTGCCACCAGCCCCCTCAGCCGCCGCGACCGTGCCTGGCTTGAGAAGTGGCTGGCTGACAACGCGGAACCGTGAGCGAGTGGCCACGGTTTCTCCGCATCACTGGGCGAACTGTCACCAGTTGCGTCGTCTTATCGAGGCGGCAGAATGAATCATGACCAAGCCCACGGGACCGACCTTCAAGTACGACGTAGAGCACGCACTGACAGTCAGTTGTGACTGGGCCGGGATCCTGTCGCCTGCTCAACTCGAATCGGTGAGTCACGAGCCAGATCTCCCTGTGTGCAACTTGTATC
>JBATUU010000472.1:0-9321 GCA_049671385.1 Ornithinimicrobium sp.
GACCAACGACAAGGTAAGCGGCAGGGTCGTCGACTGCAGATCTTCCACACGGGAGGCCAGCGCCCCGGCGGCCGCCCACATACAGGCCAGCGCGACGAATCCGGCGACGAAGAAGGGTAGATACCACAGCAGCGGTTCGGTCATCATCGGCAAGTATTGGTCGTACTCGGTGAAGCTGAGCCCGATCAGGCTGACTCCCACGACGAGGGCCATCTGCCCAAAAGCCAGCAGCGTGTTGCCGAGGACTTTGCCGCCCAATAGCGAGCGCACCGGGATGACGGCGGCCAATATCTCCACAATCCGCGACTGCTTCTCCTCCACGACACTGTTGGCGATGCTGAGGCCGAACATGAGCGAGGCCGTGTACACAAGCACCCCAAAGATCAGCCCGGCGATCGTCTGGACCAGACGCTCGGTGCCCTCTTCGCCGGAGATGTCCTCGGCAGCCAGCTCACTGCCGGCGAGCAGCTCCGGCACCGACGTACCCGCCTCCTGAGCGTTGGCGCTCAAGGCCGAGCTTCGAACGGTTTCGGCGAGGGCTTCGCGTAAGTCGCCCGGTGGATCACCATCGGCCGTGACCGTCCACATCCCGGACTCCCGGGTGAGCAGTGCGTCCGCACGGTCGCCCTCAATCGCGCTCCGGCCCGCCTCGGCATCGTCGACGCTCAGGGGCTCGAGGGTGGCACCGGCTTCACCTGCCTGCAGTACCTGCTCGGCCTCACCGATGAGGGCTTCGCCATCGCCCGAGATCACCGCGACGGTGTATTCCGGCGCTGAGTCTCGGCTCGCCATAAACGCCTGGAAGCCGAGCAGCCCCAGGATCAGGACCAGCGTGACCCCGGTCGAGATCAAGAAGTTGCGGTCAGTCAGCTTAACCCTGACTTCGCGGGCGGCGACCAATGCCCAGGGCCGACTATCTGCGGTGATGCGCTCGGGCCTCTTCGGCAGGGTGTGCTCAGCTGCGCTCATGCCGCCACCTGCCGATAGACCTCGGACAGGCTCGGAACGACCCGGCTGAACTCGCGTACCGGACCGTGGCTCAAGGCCTCCCGCAGCACGTCTTGAGCCGCGCGATCGCTGCTCGACTCCAGCTCGATGAGCGCCTCGGCGCCGTCGACATCCACCACCCGCACGCCCACGACATCGCGAAGCCAACCAGCGTCGTCCCCCACGTTGAGTCGGTAGCGCACCTGTCCGGTATCTCGCAGCTCATCGGAGGTGCCTGAGGCCACGACCTTGCCCTGGTGCAGCACCACGATGGAGTCACAGAGACGGTCAACGAGGTCGAGCTGGTGGGAGCTGAACAACACCGGCACACCAGCGGCTGTGTACTCGCGCAGCAGAGCCGACATCTGGTCAACCGCCGCCGGGTCGAGCCCGGAGAACGGCTCGTCCAGGATGAGGGCCACCGGGTCGCCGAGCACGGCGGCAATGATCTGTGCGCGCTGCTGATTGCCCAGGGAGAGCATCTCGACCTTGTCGCTCGTGCGCTCGCCGAGCCCAAAGCGATCGAGCAGCTCACGGACGCGGGCTTTGGCCTCTGTCTGGCTCATGCCGTGGAGCCGGCCCAGGTATGTCAACTGGTCCAGCACGGGCTGCTTCGGGTAGAGACCACGCTCCTCAGGCATGTAGCCGAAACGGGTGCGCATAGCCCGCGTCAGCTCCTCGCCACTCCAGCGCACAACGCCTTGGTCCGGGGTCAGGATGCCCATGATCATCCGCATCGTGGTGGTCTTACCCGCCCCATTGCCCCCGACGAACCCGACCATGGCGCCGGGCGGGACGGTGAAGGAGACCTCATCCACCGCTTTCGTTTCGCCATAGGTCCGGGTCACTCCGTCCACTTCGAGCATCTTGGCTTCCCTCTCCTGACGGCCCGCGGATACAGGCACCTGCACACCATAGGAGGGGATCGAAGGACCGGGCATCGGCCGCAAGGATGAACTCGCGCAGCTCATCCTCACGGATGAAGTCGCCGCGTCACAGCGTTGGTGGGACCAGTCCGCCACGGTATGCCGCGATCACCGCTTGCACTCGATCCCGGACACTGAGTTTGGTCAAGATTCTCGAGACGTGTGACTTGACGGTGGCCTCGGAGAGGAACAGCGTGGCAGCGATCTCGGCGTTCGAGAGGCCGGCAGCCATCGTGGCCAGCACTTCGCGCTCGCGTGCCGTGAGGCTAGCCAGCAGGATCTCATCCTCTGTATCGCGACCCGGAGTTACCCGGACGCCCAGCCGGGCCCCGTCTGTGCGCCCATCCCCGTCTTCAGTTCCGGCACCATCATCACCTTCTGTATCGGCACCGTGTCCAGGGTTGCGCATGTGCTCAAATCTTGGGTGGGCTGCCGCAATGACGCGGCGGGTGACCTCAGGGGCCAACAGCGCGTGGCCCTCGTGGACCGTGCGGACTCCCTCGACCATGTCGTCGGCCTCGGCGTTCTTCAACAAGAAGCCGCTGGCACCGGCGTCCAAAGCGTCGAACAAGTAGTCGTCTCGATCGAAGGTGGTCAAGATGACGACCTTTGTCGGGGCCTGACCGACCGACCGCGCCCGCGCCCGCGCCCGCGCCATGATCTGCCGGGTCGCTTCGATGCCATCGAGGACCGGCATCTGAACATCCATCAGCACCACATCGGGGTGCAGCGCCTCGACCCGCGCGATGGCCTCAATACCGTTCGCCGCTGTGCCGACGACGTCGATGTCGGGCTCGGTGGACAGGATCATCGCAAAGCCCGAACGCAGCAACGGCTGATCATCCACCAGCAGCACGGTGATCGCTCGGCTGCTGCCTAGGCGTTCGGCAGGCTCAGCGCCGGTGGCTGGGGTCGCCGTCTCGACTGACGGTTTGCTATCTCCTGATCTCATGACACGGCCTCCTGGCGTTGCGGCATACCGTCGACCGGGAACCATGCGCGCACCCGGTAGCCGCCGGTGCTGCGCACCCCCATCTCCACCCCGCCGCCGAGATGGCGGGCGCGTTCGGTCATGCCGACCTGGCCCAGGCCCGTGCCACCGGTGCCGTGTCGGGCGTGCCCGCCGTTCACGATCTCGACCTCAATCTGGCCAGAGCCTGGCAACAGGCGGAGGACGACCCCCGCCGACGCAGCGCTGGAATGCTTGCGGACGTTGGCCAGTGCTTCCTGCACGATCCGGTAGGTCGACAGTTGCACCGGCGCGCTGACCGACGACAGATCCGCCTCGGCTGGCACAACCTGCAGGCTGACCCGGCACTGAACGTTGTTGGCTTCCTCGACCAGGGCCGGCAGGTCGCTCAAACTCGGCTGCGGGGACCGATCCGGTTGAGCCGCTGGGTCGCTGCGCCCCGGGTCCTCGTCGGGCGCACGCTGCTCATGGTGTCCGAGTGCGCTGTTCGCCGCGGCGGCGTCGGCTGCGACTTCCCCGCTGCGTAGGGTCCCCAGCAGGTCACGCATCTGGGTCACAGCCTGGCGCGAGCTCGCCTCGATCGCGCGCAACGCTGCACCGGCTGCCTCTTCGTCGGTCTGCATCACCCGCCGCGCAGCAGCAGCCTGCACACCCATCACCGAAATGTGGTGGGCCACGACATCATGCAGTTCGCGAGCGATACGCAACCGTTCCGCGACCACGGCCTGATCGCGGAGCCGATTAGTCTGCTGGGCGATCGTTCGGCTCTGCTCCACCACCTGCGCCGTGTCGCGGGCGCCGCGCCAGGCCACCTGACCGAGCAGCACGGCGCCGCCGAAGTAGAGGACATTGTTGAGGATGATCCAGGAGGCGACGCCGAGTACCGGTGAGATCGGGCCTTCGCCCCGGGTCGAGGCCTCGGTGGTCAACTCATCGATACCAGCACTCAGCGCCAGGAACCAGGCGATCCAGGCGAAAGTGGCAACGGCGAGGCCGATCACAACATAGGAGACCACTCGGCGATCCTTTGCCCAGGCGACGCCGCTGTAGATGGCGAAGAAGTACAGGATCTGCATCGGGAGACTGGAAACAACCTGCGGGACGATCGTCCCGATCACCAGCAAATGGAGGGTTGCTGCGACGGTCACCGGGACGGGTTGGGATCGACGGAAGACGAGGATGGCCGAGGCGCTGACGATGGCGCCGTACTGCTGCCACTCCTTGACCGGGTTCTCGGCAAAGGCTCCGACGGCCCGCAGCAGCTCGCTGCCCAAGGCAGCAAGGGCGAGAAATGCGACCGCGATGTAGATGTCGGCGATGCGCTCGGCCCGCGTTGGCTGCGGCCGCTCCCACTCCTCACCCGCCCCGAGCAGTTGCTCGAAACGCTCGATGCCCATCACCGCTCCAGGCTATGCGGCCAGGCGCGCGCATACGTCCATCAAAGGGATGAGATCGTCGGCCTCGATCGACACCGGTCAGGCTGGCCGGAGGACTTCCTGGCCGACGTACGCCTGCAGCGCCTCGGGCACCATGACCGACCCGTCGGCCTGTTGGTGATTCTCCAGGATCGCGACGAGCCAGCGGGTAGTGGCCATGGTGCCGTTCAGGGTCGCGACCGTCCGGGTGCCGGAGCCGGACGGGTCGCGCTCCCGGGTGTTCAACCGGCGCGCCTGGTAAGTCGTGCAGTTCGACGTCGAGGTCAGCTCGCGATACCGACCTTGGGTGGGCACCCACGCCTCACAGTCGTACTTGCGCGCGGCCGGACCGCCCAAATCGCCGGCAGCGGTGTCGATGATTCGGTATGGGATGTCCATGCTGTCGAGCATCCCGCGCTCCAGCGCGAGCATCCGATCGTGCTCGGCCTCGGCGTGCTCGATCTGGCAGTACGCGAACATCTCGACCTTCTGGAACTCATGCACCCGGATGATGCCGCGCGTGTCCTTGCCGTGGCTGCCGGCCTCGCGCCGGAAGCAGGTCGACATCGCGGTGTAACGCTTCGGCCCCCCCGTCAGATCCAGGATCTCGTCAGCGTGATAGCCCGCCAAGGCCACCTCCGAGGTGCCGGTGAGGTAGAGGTCGTCGGCTTCGAGTCGGTAGAACTCATGAGCGTGGGCATCTAAAAATCCGGCGCCCCCCATGGTCTCCGGCAGCACGAGCGTGGGCACCTTCATCTGCGTGAAACCGGCCGCCGTGGCTCGGTCCACGGCAAGCAGCAGCAGTGCCATCTCCAGCCGTGCCCCGACACCTGTGAGGTAGTAGAAGCGCGACCCAGCCACCTTGGCTCCGCGCGCCATATCGAGAGCACCCAGTCCCTCGGTCAACTCCAAGTGATCTGCGGGCTCGAAACCCTCGGCAGCAAAGTCACGAGGAGTTCCGACATGCTCGACAACGGTGTAGTCATCCTCGCCGCCAGCGGGAACGCCGTCCAAGATGACATTGCCAATGTCGCGCAACAAGCCCTGGCGTTGCTCTTCGGCCTCTTTGGCTTGCTTGTCGAGCTCTTTGACTCGGGCCGCGGTGGCCTTGACCTGCTGCAACAAGTCTTGTTTCGCCTCACCCTGGGCGCCAGCAACCTCGCGGCCGACCGACTTCTGCTCAGCTCGCAGCCGCTCGTACTCCGACAGGGATGTGCGGTGCACCTCGTCGGCTTCGAGCACGGCATCAACAATGCTCTCGTCGGCACCGCGAGCACGCTGCGAGGCACGCACCCGCTCTGGGTCGTCACGAAGGAGGCGCAGATCGATCATCCGCCAAGCCTATGTGCTGATTCGTGGCTCGCTGTGTCGTCGCCTCAGCCAACCTCTAGTGCGCTCAGACCTCGACGGTTTTGGCGATGGGCACGCCGGGGCGATAGGCCAGATGCAGGTATGACGGGGCATCCAGCACCGCCAGGTCGGCCCGCGAGCCAACTCGCACCTGCCCGATGTCGTCTCGGCGCAGGGCTTTCGCGGCGGTGAGGGTCGCCGCCCGGACAGCGTTTGCGGGCGTCATACCCATCTCGCGCACCGCGAGTGCGATGACGAACGGCATGGACGTCGAATAGCAGGTCCCCGGGTTGCAGTCGGTAGCCAGCGCAACCTCCACTCCGGCCGCCAGCAGCGCCGCGGCGTCTGGGAACGGTGACTGTGTGCAGAACTCGACTCCCGGCAGCAGCGTCGCCACCGTGACCTCCCGCGCAGCGGCGAGCGCCTCGACATCGGCGGCGCTGAGGTACGTGCAGTGATCGACACTTGCCGCCCCCATCTCGACCGCCAGTTGCACACCCGGGCCGTGGCCCAACTGGTTGCCGTGGACTCGTGGGATCAAACCCGCCTCGATCCCAGCCCTCAGGATCCGACGGGACTCCTCGGCGTCGAAAGCATGCGGGCTTGACGGCTCACAGAACACATCGACCCATCGCGCATACGGCAACGCAGCAGCCAGCATCGGCCCGGTGACCAGGTCGACATACGCACCGCGGTCAGCCTCAACTGTTCCCGGCGGCACCACATGCCCACCCAAGAAGGTGACCTCGTCCGTCAACTCAGCCGCCAATCGCAGCGAGCGGGTCTCGTCCTCGACAGTGAGCCCATAGCCACTCTTGATCTCAATCGTCGTGGTGCCCTGCGCCCTCATCTCATCGGTACGTGCCGCCATCAACGTCCGCAGCGTGTCCGTGCTGGCCTCGCGCGTCGCCTGCACCGTGGTCGCAATTCCGCCGCCGTCATAGCCTTGCCCGGTCATCCGGGCCGCGAACTCTGCCGAACGATCCCCCGCAAAGGCCAGGTGGCTGTGACTGTCAACGAAGCCTGGCAGGACGGCTTTGCCGCCGAGGTCAATGGCCCAGTCGGCGGCTGGCGCATCCACGGCTCGGCCCAGCCACTGCACACTCGAGGTGTTGTTCTCCGGGTCACGCCCGACGATGACCCCAGCATCGCGCAAGATGCCTAAACCCTCACTGTGATCGGCGCTCTCCAAGGCGTCGTCGCAGGTCACCAGCTCACCGATGCCGGTGATCAGTATGGCCATCAGTCGTCTCCGATCAGTGGGTGCAGCGCGTCACGCAGCAACGCGCCGACATCGCCGAGGCGGTGTCGCCCGCCGGTGACCACCGTATGTCCGTCCACGACCACGGTCGCGACATCGGCCGCAGTCGCGGACATCACGATCTGCGCGGGATCGCTACCTGTGGTCCGCACGCTGTCATCTCGGACAGCGACGAGGTCGGCCCGCTGCCCGAGCGCAATGGCACCTGCATCGGGCCAACCGATCGAGGTATGCCGTGTCGCGGCAGCCAGGAGAGCAACTGGTCCGAGTCGTCCTCGGTGCCCGCTCTGCAATCGTTCGTGCATTTCCAGGCCGCGCATTTCCTCGAACATATCGATCACCGCATGTTGGTCGCTGCCCAGGGCGAGGGTGGCCCCCGCGTCCTGGAGTGCTCGGGCCGGGCCGATGCCATCGGCCAGGTCTCGCTCCGTCGTCGGGCAGAACACAGCCGTCGCTCCGGCCAGCCCGAAGAGCTGGAGGTCAACGTCGCTGAGATGGGTGGCATGCACGGCTGTCAACCTCGACGTGAGAACCCCACGGCCCTCCAGGAGCTGGGTCGGCGACATCCCGTATCTCGCCTGGCACGCATCGTTCTCTGCCGCTTGCTCGGACAGGTGAATATGCAGCGGAGCATCGCCGCGGTCGGCTGACACCTCGGCGACCATCGGCAGGGCACCGGCAGGCACGGCACGCACCGAATGGGCTGCAACGCCGACGCGTAGGTGACCCGGTCCGCCGTCGGTGTGATCGCGCAGTGCGCGGACGCGTTCGGCCCACAACTTCACTGTCCGGTCGCCGAACCTGCGTTGTTGCTCACCGAGCGGCAGGTGGCGTCCACTGTCCCCGGCCAACACGTCGCCACCATCGAGCCCTCCGGTCAGATAGCACGCATCAAGCAGGGTCAGCCGGATCCCGGCCTCGTGGGCGGCCTGGGTCAGGGCGTGGGCCATCTCGTTGGGGTCGTCATATGGGCGGCCATCGCGCTGGTGGTGCAGGTAGTGAAACTCCCCCACCGCAGTGATCCCGGCGAGGGCCATCTCTGCATACGTCGCCCGAGCCAGCGCCAGATACGTGTCCGGGTCGAGGCGGCCAGCCAGTGCGTACATCGCGGTGCGCCAGGTCCAAAACGTGCCGCTGCCCGCATGGGTGCGACCGCGTAGCCCCCGATGGAAGGCGTGACTGTGCGTGTTGGCGAAGCCGGGCAGCACCACACCTGGCAGCCTGACCGCTTCGGCCACCTCGGCCGCTGCAACACCGCAGCGGATAGCGGTGAACCGGCCGCCGTCCGCCTCGATCAACACGTTCCGAGCGAGCCCATCCCGAAGGTGCGCGGATTGCGCATGCCACCTCACCGCGACACCGTCCATGCCGCATCTGTCAGGTCGATGATGCACGCGGCCAACGCTTCGACGCCGACGTGGCAGTCCTGCTGCTCAGCGAACTCTGCCGGACTGTGCGAGAGGCCGGTGGGATTGCGCACGAGCAGCATCGACGCTGGTATGCCGGCGTTCGCCAGAATGCCAGCGTCATGGCCGGCGCCGGTGCCCATCACGGGCACGCTGAGCGGCGTCGGGGTCGCCAGGTGAGGGCGTTCGCCCGCGCGGATGCCCCGGACAGGACGTGCGAGTACCTCGCCCAGGCGTTGGGTGAGCGCCGGGTCGAAAGGCGTCGCCGGGGTCCAGGACTCTTCACTCATCTGCCCGCCGAGACCCACAACAGTTCGTCTCATCCCAGCCACCACCTCGGCGACGGCCTCGGGCTGCGATCCGCGGGCGTCTAACCAGGCACGGACATGCGAAGCAATCGCGTTCACGCCACCGGGCTCAATGGCAGCCTTGCCGACGGTGGCCACACAGCCGTGTTCGATCGCCAGGTCCCGAGCCTTCAGAGTCACCTGGGCCATCGAGATCATCGCGTCATGCCGGTCGTCCATGGCGGTCGTGCCCGCATGATTAGCCTCTCCCGGCAGATCGATCCGCCAGCGGCCGTGCGGCCAGATGTCGCTGGCCAGGCCCACCGCGAAGTCCAGGTCGACCAAGCCGCGGCCCTGCTCGACGTGCAGCTCGACAAAGCAACCGGCCCTCCGCAGCGCATCGGGGTCGGCGCCGAAGTCGCCCACGTCGCGGCCAGCCGCGGTCAACGCCTGCGCCATCGTCCGCCCATCGGCATCGGTCAAACCCAGCGCGCGCTCGGCGCTGACCGCTCCGGTCAGCACACGCGACCCGGCACAGGCGACGCCGAAGCGTGCACCCTCTTCGTCGACGAAGTTCACCACCGCAAGTGGCACCGAAGGCTGCAGCCCGTGCTCACGCAGGGCGTCGACCACAGCGAAGGCGGACACCACACCCAGCGGTCCGTCATACGCCCCACCATCTGGCACCGAATCCAAATGGGAGCCGATCACCACACCGC
>JBATUU010000473.1:0-2454 GCA_049671385.1 Ornithinimicrobium sp.
GGATGAGGTTGTTGACCAGCAAACTCCTGGTCGGTCTCGGGGGCACGGCGCTTGCTATGTTCACGTTGCTGGTGTGGGTGCTGCTGGTCGGCGGTGTGTTCTACGGGTGGTCGTCGTTGACGCTGCCGGTGGGAGGTGCTCTGGATTGGCCTACCTTCCTGACCCGCCTATCCGTCGCTGCGGCATACATCTTCATTGCTCTGTTGCCGTTTGCAGCGATCGCCTTTTGGATGGGCGTGCGCACGGACGCACCGCTGGGAGCGGTGGGCGTTGCGGTCCTGGCCGCCATCGTGTCCTCGATTTTGGATGCGCTGGACGCCCTCGGCGACTATCGGCGAGCCCTGCCCAATCACTACGCGCGCGAGTGGGTGGGCTTGTTTCGGGCCGACGCTGACTATTGGGCATTACTGCCCGGCACCCTGTGGGCGCTGCTCTGGGCGAGCGTGCTCATTGCCCTCGCCTATCGACACTTCGCACGCAAAGACGTGCTGAGCTAAGGCCCCTGACACAACAGGCAGCCTCAAGCAGCGTCCTGCACCATGCCGCTTGCTCAGGTGAAACGTGCTGCGGCTACCTGCTGGACCGCGCGAAAGCCGACGGCTTCAGCCAGTCGTGCTGACCCGATGTTCTCGTCGTTACAGTTGTACAGCGGTATGCGCCCAGCTGTGAGGCAGCGCCGGGTGTATGCCGCCACGGCGCTGGCCCCGAGACCGTGGCCCCGTCGGTCGGTCCGGGTGATCACGCCCACATCATCGAAGGCAGCGTCGTATCCCCAGGGCCGACCACTGGCGTATGCAGCTATCGCGCCCTCTTCATCCAGGACGGCCAGCATGTGCGGGTCCAGATCATCGAGATCAAGCTCGGTCTCCTCGAGGTCACTGGCGGAGCACACGTCGATGAAGGCCGCGATGAGGGCGCGGTCTTCTGGTTGGTCACGGCGCAGATCCCGTATCTCTGACTGCCGAAGGACAGCGGGGTCGACCGGATGCTCAGAGAGCAACCTGAAGGTTCCGGTGCCGCCGGTCTCACCGCCCACAGCGGCAGCGGCGGTTTGGAATTCCTCGAGTGTCATCGCTTCAGACCGGGCAAGGTCAGCGAGTCGCTCGGCCATCTCCGGGGCCGTCCAGATGATCGTTCGACCGCTGCGCGGATAGCACACCACCGATGTGGACCCGACCCGCTGCGGGTCTGGGACAACGAGCGTGCCGGTGCCGAGCTCGGTCCGGCCCAGAGCCGTTGCAGCTGCCTGATCGATGGCCGCGAAGAAGCGCTGAGAGCCGGGGATCGTCGTGACCATGACACAACATCCTGGATCAGGGACCGCTAGTCGTCGAGTCTTCTAGGTGGTTCCACAAGCTGCTCGGCGGAGCCGCTTCGCACCCGATTGCCCCTGAGGCGTCTACTGACAAGCGTGGCGGCGTACACCATCGCGATGGCAACCAGGCCACCTAGCGCCAGGGGCGATCCGGCGGCCGCCGCGACACCGGCCTGCCACACCGCGAAGCCAATCGTCGAGTAGATCAAAGCCCACGCCGCCGCTCCCGGGAGTTGTGCCACAGAGAACCACAGCCACCTCAGCCGCATCACGCCCGCGGCGGCGAGCGCCAGCGTTTGGAAGCCCACCGTCAGATAGCTCAGCGGCACCACGATCAGGCCCCATCGCTGGATGGAACGTCGCCCGCGGGCCAGGCCCTCGCCTTGCAGCCACGTATGGACGCTGTGGCGCCAGCCATGCGTGGGGTGGGTCCGAGCGAGCGTGCCCTCGACTACGCGGCGGGCAATCCAGTACGTCAGTTGTCCACGGGCGAGGGCGATCAGGAATAGTGCGGTGAAGGCGAGCCAGAAACTCTGACCCGCCCACCCTTCCAGCATGGCTCGATCATTCCATGCGCTGGGGCAACCGACGCTCGGTCCATCGGGAGTGTGGGCGGCAACTGCACGGGCCATCAGGCACGATAGGTGCAAACCATCCGTGCTGACTGCGAGGACACCGCATGCCTGAAACCGCGCCGACGACTCTGCTCATCTTGGGTGCGTCCGGAGATCTGACGAGCAGGCTCCTGCTTCCGGGCTTGGCCTCGCTGTTGACCGTTGAGCCGGACCGGCGCGTCGAGGTGGTCGGGGTCGACCGGGCCGAGTTGGACGACCAGCGATGGCAGTCCGTTGTGGCTGAGGCCATGAAGGACTCGGAGATCAGCGCGTCGCGGCTGGACGATCTGGTCTCAACCACGTCCTACGTGCAGGCCGATCTGCTTGACCCGCAGATGCTGGCCGACCTGTTGCGGGACCGCTCGGGGCAGTTGGTGCTCTACTTTGCGTTGCCGCCGCAGGTGAGCGTCAAGGTATGCGCGCTGTTGGAGGACATCGACCTGCCGCCAGGCAGCCGACTCGCGTTGGAAAAGCCATTGTGCCACGATCTGGAGTCGGCACGGGCTTTGAACATGCAGTTGCTCC
>JBATUU010000474.1:0-2930 GCA_049671385.1 Ornithinimicrobium sp.
TCGGGACCGACGATAGTGGCCATTAGGTACTCCCCTCCGGAAGCTTCTCGTCCTGGTCGATCTGTAGTGGATACAGGTTGTTCTCGAGACCGATTTGCCCTGAATTGCCATTGGCCTCCAGATCAGCGATCGCGGCCTCGTACTCCTGCTGCGATACGACCTCTACCTGGAACAACATCTGTGAGTGATAAGCGCCGCACAACTCGGCGCACTTGCCTTGGAACGTACCTTCTTCGCTGGTGACGACTTGGAAAGTGTTCACCCGGCCGGGGACCATGTCGAGTTTGCGCAAGAACTGGGGCACCCAGAATGAGTGGATGACATCACGCGAGGTCAAGACGAACTCAACACGTGAATCTACCGGCAGCACCATCGTAGGCAACGTGTCGACAACGCCTTCACGGCCATCGCTGAGCTCGTCAGCCTGCTCTCCCTCGATGTAAACGTTCTCGTTGACGTAGTTGAAGTCCCAACTCCACTTCTTGCCAGCGACGTTGACGATGACGTCGGGGTCTTCGCTGGTGTCCAACATCGCGGTCTCGAGCTCCACGGTTTTGCCAAACAGCACAGCCACCATCAACAGCGGGACGACGGTGTACAGAATCTCCAGCGGGACGTTGTAGCGGATCTGAGGTGGTAGCGGCTGGTCCACCGACCGGCGACGGTAAGCGACCATGCACCACAGGATCAGCCCCCACACCAAGACCCCTACGCCCATAGCCGCGATCCACGTGCCATTCCAGAAGGAGATGATGTCAGAGCCCTCAGTGGTGATGGCCTCGGGCATGAAACCGCGTTCGACGACCGCACCACACCCGGACAAGGTGGCAGAAAGAGCAACAACGACGGCGATGACTGTCCACGGACGACTGCGACGACGTCCAGCCCTGTCATTCGCTCTTCGCACAGCGCACCTCAATCATCGTTGCCCACATCGGTCTTGCCAAATGTTACCCCGCGACGTGCTCCCGTGGGCCGGTGGGGGCGATGTGGCGTTACGTGAGTGGCCAACGGTGTCCACCTGCCACCACTTCAGGCAGCGCGGACAGATAGGAATGACGCGATATCGCCTGGGCGCCCATACTCGCCAGGTGCTCGGTGCACCATTGCACGTCGAGCATCCAGGGCCCGAGTGACCCCGAGACATCCGCTGCGGAGGCAGCCTCCAGGTGTCGGACGGTTGCGACCAGAGCTGCCTTCGATGCATCGGTTCTGCGCCGGAACATCGACTCTCCAGCAAACAACCCACCGACACAGACACCAAAAAGTCCGCCGGCCAACTGGCCGTCCTCCCACACCTCGATGCTGTGGACGAAACCAGCGTCATGCAGTTGCCGGTATGCAGTGAGCAACTCAGGGGTGATCCACCGTCCAGGACGACGGCTATCCGCGCAGCCAGCCAGCACCGCGCCTAGATCGGTGTCGATGGTCACCTCAAACCGGCGCATCGCGCGCACGAGGGACCGCGAGACGTGGAGATCTCCGGGACGGATCACACCTCGTGGGTCCGGGGACCACCAACCTAACGGATCACTGCCATCGGCTCCGAGGCCCATGGGGAACAACCCGGCCCGATAGCCGGCCAGCATGGTGCCTGGCTCGAGATCGGCCCCCAGCGCGACCAGATCCTCGCCAGGTGGGGCCTCGGCCGGCACTTCCAGCACGAAGGAGGTCGGCGCTGGCTCCGTGGGCGTCCCGAACGAGAGTGGCTTAACGATCGTGCCCCAGATGTGGCTCGACCTCGTCGGCTGCCGCCGACCCGTAGCACTCTTGCATCCTGGTCAAGAAGGCAGCCCGGTTGACGTCGTACTCCTGAGTGCCGACCGTGGTGAGCACGTAGGAGGCCACGGTTGAGCCAAGTTGCGCGCACCGCTCGTGCGGTAGATCCCACGCCAGGCCAGCCAAGAATCCGGCCCGGAACCCGTCACCGACACCCGTCGGGTCGACCGGTGTGACTGGCCCGGCGGCTGCAACATCAATCGGGTCATGATCGGCACTGACGATGCTGCAACCATCCTTGCCCCGGGTGATCACCCTGGTCCCCACGCGGCGCAGGATCTCATCGCTGTCCCAGCCGGTCTTCTGCTCGGTCAGCGCAGCTTCGTAGTCGTTGGTAAACAGGTATGCCGCGCCGTCCACCAAGCGCCTGATCGAGGCACCATCCATGAAGGCCAACTGCTGTGAGGGGTCGGCACCGAAGGGGATCCCTCGGGTCCGGCATTCTGTGCTGTGCCGCATCATGGCTTGGGGATCGTCCGGGCTGATCATCACCAGACCCAATTCACCGTAGGTGTCCAGAATCGGGCCCAACTCGATGTTGCGCGCTTCGCTCATCGCACCGGCGTAGAAACTCGCGATCTGCGCCATCGCGGTGTCAGTTGTCACAATGAAGCGGGCCGTATGCCGCACCTGCGAGACCAACAGGTGCTCGCAGTTCACGCCGTGTCGCTCCAACCACGACCGGTATGAGGCGAAATCCTCTCCTACGGCGCCGACCAGGACCGGCTCGTGGCCCAACTTGGCCATCCCGAAAGAGATATTCGCCGCGATCCCCCCGCGTCGCACCTCCAGGTCATCGACAAGGAACGACACCGAGATCTTGTCGAGCTCCTCGGGGACCAGAGAATCAGCGAACCGACCCTCATACGTCATGAGGTGGTCGGTGGCGATGGACCCGCAGATGGCGAATTTCATACCGGCGAACCTACCGCCCGCAGCTCACCTCAGCTGAACGAGTCCCCGCATGCACATGAACTGCCCGCGTTGGGGTTGTCGATCGTGAAGCCTTGCTTCTCGATCGAGTCTGCGAAATCGATCGACGCGCCGTCCAGATACGGGGCACTCATCCGATCGACAACAACCTCGACTCCGTCGAAGTCGCGCATCAAATCGCCGTCCAAGGTGCGCTCGTCGAAGTACAGCTGGTAGAT
>JBATUU010000475.1:0-7500 GCA_049671385.1 Ornithinimicrobium sp.
CGTCCTTCATCGGACGTCTGCGCCCGAGGTGATCTCCGCTGCCCAGTCTGGCTGTCCCGACTGCGGCACGCCCGCAGACTCGCAACTGCGCTTCTGTAGCAAGTGTGCGCGACCCCGCGGCAGCTCGGGACAGATCGTCGTTGCATCCCCAGCCGCTCCACCTTCCTGGTGGCAGCGCCTGCTGCACAGTGACGATCGAGCGGCGCGACGTGCATACCGCCGCAGCCTGCCTCCCTTCTACCGCTGGCGCCGGGCGGGGATCGTCATAGCCTGTGTGATCGCTCTCAGTTTCGCCTTCGCAATCGTGGGGACAAACCCTGCGGCGTGGGCTCAACAGCGCTGGTATGACGCGATGGGGTCACTGGTGCAAGTGCGCGGCTCAAGCGCCGAAGCTGTCCCTCAGGGGTCTGAAGTGGAGGGGTTCCCAGCAGCGGCATTGGTCGATGACGACTCAGGCACGGCCTGGGCGACCGCCTGGCAGGACCCATCCACCGACGTATTGTGTGGCCAGGCTCCAGGCGGGCGCGTCAAGGTCAGTTTTCCGAGTACTCGACTCAAACAAGTACGCGTCCTGCCGCCGGAGTCGGGAGCCTCACTCCAGCAGCGTCCAGCATCGGTGGATCTGACCCTGCCAGATGGCACGTGTCAACGGCTGCCAGTGACTGACGAGGACGGAGAACAACGACTCGACTTTGACAGTTTGAAGCCAGTGACCTCCGTGGTAGTCAGTGTCGCTCAGATCCACCCCAGCGACGATGAACGCACAATCGACGAAGTCGCTCTCGCCAAACTGGCGCTGTTTTCTCGGCCTTAGGCCGAGCTTCGCGACGAAGCGTTGACGCGCACACTTCTTGATCGGTTGCGCTATGGGCCCATCGGTTGCACCGGGGGGTCACAGAAGCCCACGGCATCGCTATCGTCACGCACCTCTCGGCAGCCGTCCATCGCAGCCTCTCTGGTGGTGTAGTCCTCGTCGCGATAGACGATCCACGACGTCTCTGCGATGGGCGGATTAATCGTCGGGTAATCACTACTCAGTAGTTTCTCGGCCTCGACACCATCGGCTTCCAAAGTCGATATCAACAGGTCCGCGCCGTCCTCACCAAAACTGCCTACAGGACGAATTCCGAGTTGGGCCACCCATTCACCGGGCGCTATGCCTTGTGCACCGGCTCCGGGCTCAGGCCCACCCGCTGTGTCTGTGGGGGTCTGAGGAACTGTCGGAGTGGGCTCACTGCTAGACGTTGGGGGAACCGTTGGGGTGTCCGTGGGGACAACGGTCTCGCCCGCCTGGTCTCCGCCGGAGCCAGATGGGTCATCACCACCAGTCGGTTCTGGATCGGTCGGTGCCGCCTCGCTGGACGGGGAGACGGTGGCGGCCGAATCCTCCCCTTCTTCGGCTTCCGTGGTGCTGCACGCCTTCTCTGAAGATGGGGACACCCTGTCGCCGCGGATTGCGGTGAGTGTGAAGCAGACCTCGGTGTCCGAATCAAGACCCTCGACGGGGTGGGCACCCAAAGTAGCCTCGAGGGTCTCATTGGAGACGGCAGTATCGGAGTTTCCCTGGAGCTGATCGAGTCGATACTTCTCGACCTGAGGGACCGGTGCCCAACTCAGCAAGATGCTGTCTGCGCCGGTCGTCTGGGCCATCAATACCGGAGTAGGTGGTGTCCCCAAACTCTCGTATGTTTCGACATCCGCGCGCTGGCTCCAGGCATACGCCACCAGCGCGATCACACCGGCTAGCAGCAGCACCAGCGCAGTCACTAGCGCTTTGGTGAGTATGGGGCGCTGGGTAAAGGCACCATCCACAGCGACTCGCTCACCCGCAATCGACTGCGCCAACCCCGGCGGCATACCCTGCATGCCCAGTGGGGGAGGCCTGGTGGGCGGTGCACCCCCATCGTCTCCGTCGACATCTGCCCTCCCGGAGTCCTCCTCACCGATGACCGTGAACGGCAACCTCGTCACGGTCCCGCGTAGCCGCGGCGTCCTGGTGCGCACTTTGATCCGGGCTGTGACGGTGGCCCCCACCGGCACCTGGACGACGTCTGGGCGGATGAGGAAACCCAGGGCCTGGTCAGGGTCTTCGGCGGAGAGGCGTAGTTGACGTCCGGTATTACCCCAGTTGGTCAACTGCACCACGTGCAGACCGCGCCACCGACCGGATGACGTCACGGGCGTCAACTTGCCTTGAGTGGACAGAACCCGGCCAAGCTCCAGGTCACCCTCGGTCACCACGCTGGCGTCTTCGTTGACCACGGATGCCACCCGGACGGCGAAGGCCCACGAACCTCCCAGAGTCTCGCCACCAGGTGGCGGCGAGAAGATGAGCATCACTGATTGCCTCTGCTGCGGGTAGACCGATACATCCGCACCTTCGTCACTCGCGGAGGCGTCCGGAGGCAAAATCTCGACCCAGTCAGCCGGACCCGCTTCAGCCCCGCGTGCTTCTCGGTCATCGACCACGGTGATCCGGTAGCCCTCGACGATGGAGCTTTGGTTGGCGATGGTGATCTCGACACGCGCCTGCCCGCCCGGTTCGACGGCCACCGTGGCGGGCTCCATAGAGACCACCGGGTCAGTCACGTCGGTCTCCCGTCCCTGGTGCCAGCCCTACAACGCCCTGTCGCGCTGGGATCACATTCGAGGTTCATGTACCTGCTACGTCGTGCTTCTAATCTCTCATCTCCTGGTATCGCCAGGGCTGCCCCTTCGGGCACTCTCCGGTGCCCCTGACCCTGTGCTCGCGTACGTGCCGCCGGCTGACGGTGCCTGTCAGACTCCACGAGTGATGCACGAGGTCGATGCGGCGCTGCAAGCTCTCGTCGAGCGAGAGGCGATCGGGACTAAAGATGTCGACGTTGTCTTCGACGCGCCCACGAAGGATTGGGCCGATCGCCGAAACGCACCGACCGTCAATATTTACCTCTATGACATTCGTGAGGACCTTCGCCGGCGTGTTCGCGGTTTGATCAACGAGTACTCGCCTCAAGACGTCGTGGTGGCGCGACACTTGCCGGCGCGACACTTCAAGTTGTCTTACCTGATCACGGCGTGGACACAGCGTCCAGAAGATGAACACCGGTTGCTCTCCTCGCTGCTGACCTGCTTCTTGCAATTCGAAGCGGTACCGGAGGACTTGTTGGAAGGATCTCTGGCGGAGTTGGGCCTTCCGGTGTCTATGACGATTGGCTTGCCGCCGCCTGAGGATCGTTCATTCGCTGACGTGTGGAGCGCCCTCGGTGGAGAGTTGAAACCGTCACTCGACCTGGTCGTGAGCGCACCTATCGACACCGGCCAGCGGTATGCGGCGGGGCCACCGGTGCAGGAAGAGCCAAAGGTCGCCATCGAGGGCATCGACGGGTGGCCGCCCCGGGAGGAGGCCGACCATCACCGCCCAGCCGAGTCCCGGCAGGCCATGCGCAGGAGGTCGAAAGCCGGACCGGCCGGATGAGCAATATCGCCGATCTGGACGCCCTCCACACTCGACTCGAGGGGCTCGCGAAGCGAGTTGCGGACCTCGTTGCTGAACGGCGCCGCGATGACCCCGAGCCCGATGATCCGTTCCGAGGTCTCTACATCAGCGACGACACAGCGCAGCGCCTGATAGACGCGGGAGTGTCGAATCAATGGGCGGCGATTGCATCCTCTACTGAGCACCCAAACGGTGAACGCGCCGCACCAGGCTCCCGGATCGCGCACCTGGCGAGTTCCGCCGGTCTGGACACCCTTGACATAGATCTGCTGTTGCTGATTGCCCTCCCGGACCTCGACAGCAGATATGAACGTCTCTACGGGTACCTGAACGACGACGTGACCCGCCGCCGGGCCAGCGTCGGGCTCGCACTGGAGTTGACCGGAATTAGTACGCTCCATCAGGCTGGTCGGCTGAGGCTGAGCCCCAACGGCGCTTTGGCTCGCACCGAACTCATTCTCATTGAGGACCTAGACCGCCCCTTCCTGACCCGAGGATTGCGGCTGCCAGACCGGGTGA
Organism: Ornithinimicrobium sp.; assembly: GCA_049671385.1. Taxonomy (GTDB): domain Bacteria; phylum Actinomycetota; class Actinomycetes; order Actinomycetales; family Dermatophilaceae; genus Ornithinicoccus. The sequence continues at coordinate 3,998 of JBATUU010000475.1, forward strand.
CCTCGCACCTCCTAGGCGATGACACAGTCGATCCGGCACTGACTCCCTACCTCAGGGCGCCCCATCCCTATGCGTGTCCCGCCGCTGACCAGATCGCACGCGCGATCTCGGGAGGCACAACGACTCTGCATCTGCGCGAGCGAATGCCGGGCACAGCCGCCTCGGTGGGATCGGCCGCCGTGGCACACATGGGAGCGCCCTCGATTGCGATTGACCTGGCTCGGTTGGCGCACGGTGGTGAGCCGGAGCACCTGGTCTGTCTGGCCCTGCGGGAGGCAACGCTGACGGGCGCCGGAATTGTCGCTGGTCCAGTCGAGGCTCTGGCGGGGGTATCGCGCGGTGCGGTGCGCACCTTGGCCGACAGTTGTGTCCCCGTCGTGCTGCACGGCAGCGCCACCTGGGACCCCGACTGGGCCAACCTGGTGCCATTGAGCGTTGATGTCCTACCGCTCAGTGGCGACGAGCGAGACAGCCTCTGGCGCGAACATCTGGGCGATGCCGATGAAGAGTTCGCTGGCTGGGGTGGTCACCTGTCTCTCGGGCCAGCGCAGGTTGCCCAAGCTGTGCAGGCGGCCCGTGCCTCGGCAACCTCGCAAGGCAAACAGCTCGATTCCGATGATCTGCGCCGCGGGGTTCGCGGACAGAACGCCGCTGGCCTCGAGCACCTGGCGCGGCGAGTCGAGCCGGAGGTGGATTGGAATGACCTAGTCCTCGCGCCGCAGGTGCTCGCTGCGCTGCGTGAGGTCACCGCCCGTGCTCGGCACCGACATACCGTTCTCACGACCTGGCAGATGCGGCGTGGAGGCGGACGCGGCGTTGGTATTTCAGCGATGTTCGCCGGGGACTCGGGCACCGGCAAGACCATGTCGGCAGAGGTGATCGCGGCCGATCTGGACCTCGACCTGTACACGGTGAACCTAGCGACGGTGGTGGACAAGTACGTCGGGGAGACCGAAAAGAACCTGGAACGCATCTTCGCTGAGGCGTCCGGGGTCAATGCGGTGCTCTTCTTCGATGAAGCAGACGCCATCTTTGGCAAGCGCAGCAGCGTGCGCGACGCCCACGACCGCTACGCGAACATCGAGAGCGCCTACCTGCTGCAGCGACTCGAGACCTTTGACGGTCTAGCGATCCTGGCAACAAACCTTCGCTCGAACATCGATGACGCCTTCACCCGCCGGTTGGACGCGATCATCGACTTCCCCGCGCCGACTGAAGACCTGCGCCGCCACCTGTGGCGCCAGTGCCTGGCTCCGCCGCTACCCGTGGGCGATGATCTCGACCTCGACTTCTGCGCCCGCTCCTTCGACTTGGCCGGAGGGAACATCAGATCAGCCTGTATTACTGCTGCCTACCTTGCCGCCGAGAGCGATAGGGCGGTAGGAATGGCAGAGGTGGTCGCGGCGGTCGAGCAGGAATATCGCAAACTCGGGCGACTGGTGCTTGAGCGCGAGTTCGGGGACTACTTGGCTCTCTTCAACTGAGGAGATGACATCGTGAGCAAAGCGGGGGCTAGGACAAGCGAGGCGGCCGGGTATGTGTTGGGGGTTGACCTGGGAACGACATTCACCGCGGCTGCGATCAGCCGAGGTGGTCGCACCGAGATCGTGCCACTGGGCGACCACGCACCGCAGATCCCCTCGGCGGTCTTCCTCACCGACACCGGTGAATACCTCATCGGCGACACCGCAATTCGCCGAGGTATTGCCGAACCCGGCCGACTTGCACAAGAGTTCAAACGACGCATCGGTGACGACACCAACATCATCCTCGGCACCACACCTGTCTCGCCGCAAGCTCTGACGGCACAACTGCTCGCCTGGGTCATCAACCACGTCAACGCGGGTCAAGGCGCACCACCGAGCACCGTCGTTCTCACGCACCCAGCCAACTGGGGCCCATACCGGCTCGAACTTATCGCCCAAGCCGCACGCATGGCAGGCCTCACTGGCGTCCATCTCTGCAGCGAACCCGAAGCCGCCGCCACACACTTCGCCGCGACCGAACGGGTGGAGGTCGGAGCGACCGTCGCCGTCTACGACCTCGGCGGGGGCACCTTCGACGCTGCCGTACTGCGCAAAACCAGCGCCGACGGATTCACCCTGCTGGGTAGCCCCGAGGGCATCGAACACCTCGGCGGCCTCGACTTCGACGCCGCAGTGTTGCACCACGTCCAGGACAGCATCGGGCCCATCGACATCGACTCCGGTGACCCTGCTGCCATGGCAGCACTCGCACGCCTGGCCCGAGACTGCACGGCAGCCAAAGAGGGCCTGTCCACAGACAACGATGTGACAATCCCCGTCGCCGTTGAGGGGAGGGATGGCGCCGTTCGACTATCGCGACCTGAGTTCGAGCAGTCCATCCGGCCCTCCGTCGAAGAGACCATCATGGCTCTGCAGCGTGCGCTGGATAGCGCCGCGGCCGCTCCTGACAACTTAGCCGCCGTAGTGCTGATCGGCGGATCGAGCCGTATCCCGCTCATCACACACCTGCTCACTCGGCATCTAGGGCGGCCAATCGCCCTCAGTGCACAGCCAAAGCACGCGGTGGCCCTTGGCGCGACGCTCGCCGCCGCCAAGATTGACGGTGCAGACATGGAGGCAGCCCTCCCCGGGGATGCCCTACCTCCGTCGGCACTACCGGGGGAGGAGAGCGCTGGGGCACCGCACGTCGCTGGTGCATTGAGCCGACGCACCCCGATACTCGTCGGCGCGGCAGTCCTGGCAGCGTTGGCAGTCCTGGCACTCGTCGTTTCATCGCTGCTGCCTCCATCCGATTCGGAGAACTCAGCAACACCAGGAGCTGACGGAGAGGCTGACCCTGGAGAGCCGATCACCTTGACACTCGGCTACTTCGGAACGTCACGATTCAGCGAACTCGTCGGCGAATACGAGGAGCTTCACCCCGACATAACGGTCGATTTGGTACGCACCGACGAGTCCGGCAGTTCAGGACAGGCTCTGCGCGAGAAGTTGTTGTCCGGGTCGGGGGCTGCTGACATCGAGCTCCTCGGAACGGCCTGGATGACTGAGATGCTGCAGTACCCCGATCGCTTCGCGGACCTGAGTACAGCTGAGGTCGAGGGTCGTTGGACACAGGGCACTACAGCCGCCGCGACAACCCCAGATGGCCAGCTCCTCGGCTACGCCACAGACTTCGGTCCCATGGCCGTGTGCTACCGGGTCGATCTCTTTCGCGAGGCTGGTCTGCCGGTTGCACCCACGGCCGTCGCAAACATGCTCGGCAATTCATGGGAGGACTACTTCGACGAAGGACGGTCCTTCGTCGCCAACAGCAAGGCGGCCTGGTATGACTCAGCCGGCGGTGTTGCCGAAGGCATGATTGAGCAGCGAGAGACAGCCTACGAAGACACCGACGGCACCGTCACGGTTGCACCCGACGAGGGACTTCGAGAGTTATACGACCAACTGCTCACAGCTTCGGTGACCGACGGCCTGTCCGCTGGGTTGCCGCGATCGGGCGCAGAGTGGTCGGCAGCG
>JBATUU010000476.1:0-4782 GCA_049671385.1 Ornithinimicrobium sp.
GCCCTCTGCCGTCGCCAGTTGCGCTTCAAACGTTTTTTTCTCCTTCTCAAGCGCTGCCTTGTCCTCGCGCTGTCGCTCCTGCAACGCCTCGACCGCCCGCTTGGACTCATCGGCGGCATCTCGGGCATCCGCTTTGCGCAGCACGTTGGCCTCAGCCTCAGCAAGGAGCAGCGCGATCTCACGGCGCACTCCGGCGAGCCGATCTTGCTCAGCGACCTCTTCAGCTTGCTGTGTGGCCAACCGGTCCAACGTGTTGTCCTGCACTCGCATGACGGTGCGAGCCATGGCCATTTCCTCCACGGCGTCGCCCTCCCCGGAGATGACATCCAAGGTCAGGGCCAACGTGCCGACCCCGCCGGTCTTGTAGCTCTCCCGGGCGATAGCCCCGACGGCGACCCGGCTGTCTTCCTGATCCTCGGCATTCTCGACCAGCGAGTCTTCGATCTTCTCCTCGTTGGCTCGTGCCAGAGCCAACTCCGTCTCGATCCGCTGCGCGTCGGCCTCTGCGTCGGCGAGCTCGGCCTCGGCGGCGGCCAGGTTGATGATGGCCTGATCGACCTCGGCGTTGGTCTGTTCTAACTTCTTGTCTGCAGCAACCAACTCGGCTGATGTGTGGTCCAGATCTTCACCGAGGGTGTCGATCGACTCATCGACCTCTTCGGCCTCACTCTTGGTCCGATTCTGCTGTTGCTCGACCTCATCCATCCGATCGCGGATGTCATCAAGGGCATACGCGGGGGCGGTGAAGGCCAACGCCAGGCTGACGGTCACGCACAGCGCACCCACCACGTGGCGTGGAGAGCGGTTGGACCGGATTGATCGGCTCATCAGACCTGCACATACCGTCGGAGCGCAAGCCAGGACGTCACGGTCGCGAGGACTACTGCGCCGAGCAGCAGGATGGGGGCGATCAGCCACACGTCGCCCGCCCCTACGAGTGCCACCAGACCGCTGTCGCCTGCCAGGAGTTCGGTTAAGAATCCGGAGACCCCGAACTGGACCATGGCCCAGAGCAACCCCACAGCCAGTGCGGCTCCGAGTAACGTCGCAAGCACGGTCTCGGCAATAAAGGGGGCGTGGATGGTGAAGGCGGAGGCGCCGACGAGGCGCATGATCCCGGTCTCGCGACGCCGCGACCAGGCCGTCAGCCGGATAGTGGTGCTGATCAAGAGCACGGAGCAGACAACCATGGCACCCGCCAGAGCCACCGATGCGACGCTGATGACGTTGAGGAGAGCGAACAACTTGTCAATCAACTCGCGCTGGTCCTGAACGCTCTCCACCCCGGGCGCGCCCTCGAAGGCCCCAGCGACGACGTCATATTTTTGTGGATCCGACAGTTGCACCCGAAAGCTCTCTGGGATCGACTCACGCGGGATGTTGTCCAACACCGAGGAGTTGCGGAACTGCTCACGGAAGCGCTCGTATGCGTCCGTATTGGACTCGAACCAGTAGTTCTCTACCAGCGGGCTAAGGCCTTCGAGGTCCGCGCTCACCTGATCGCGCTGTGCGGCGGTGGCGGCGCCGGATGCGCACGCAGCGACGTCCGAGCTATCCGGAGTGCAGAGGTAGATCGAGACCTGGACTTTGTCATACCAATAGCCCTTGGCCGTATCGACCTGTTGTTGCGCCAACAGTCCACTGCCGAGGAAGAACAGCGACACCATCGTGACGAGAACGACGGAGATGAACATCGATGTGTTGCGACGTAGTCCGTTACCGACTTCGCCGAGCAAGAACGCAGGCCTCACGGGACGTGGACCCCCTCAGTTTCGACAGCCACATACTCACCCCGGGCCTGATCGCGGACCACGACGCCGTCGCGCAACTGCACGACCCTCTTGTGGAAGGTGTCGACGATGTGCGTGTCGTGCGTCGCCATCACCACAGTCGTGCCGGTGCGATTGATCCGGTCCAGGATGGCCACAATCTCGTGGCTAGTCTGCGGGTCGAGGTTGCCGGTGGGCTCATCGGCCAAAAGCACGACCGGCTTGTTGACCATCGCCCGCGCAATGGCGACGCGCTGCTGCTCGCCGCCGGACAACTCGTGCGGCAGGCGCTTGGCCTTGTTCGACAAGCCCACGAGCTCAAGCGTTTCGGGCACGGTATGCCGGATTTCATGCCGCTTGGCGCCGAGCACGTGCAATACGTAGGCCACGTTTTGGTAGACAGTCTTGCCCGCCAGCAGGCGGAAATCCTGGAACACCGTGCCGACTTGGCGGCGCAACACGGGCACTTTGCGGTCAGGCATACTCGAGAGATCGTGCCCGGCTACCCGTACCCGGCCAAAGGAGGCCGCGTGCTCGCGGATGATAAGTCGGAGCAACGTTGACTTACCGGATCCGGACACGCCGACCACAAAAACAAATTCGCCGCGAGAGATCTCCATGGTCACCGCATCGAGAGCCCAGGGGTCGCCTTTGGCATATCGCACACTGACTTCTTCGAATGCAATCATCCGAGCGTAGATCCTTTGTCTTATCGACCGTTTGTGGACCTGCCCGGCCCGTCGGGGGCCGCGTAACACGTCTGAGGTGAAAGGCTACGCGTGTGACGCGTGTGACAGGTGCAGCCGGTTTTCCTCGGCGTTGCGCCTACGCGCCTGATCGCTCAGCGGTCCGCTTCCAGCGAATGCCCGCCTCGATGAAGGCGTCGATGTCGCCGTCGAGCACTGCTGCGGTGCTGCCTACTTCGTAGTTCGTGCGGAGGTCTTTGACCATTTGATAGGGGTGCAACACATAGGAGCGCATCTGATCTCCCCAGGACGCCTTGATATCTCCGGCCATTTCCTTTTTTGCAGCATCCTCCTCTTGCTGCTTCAACAACAACAGACGCGATTGAAGCACCCGCAGGGCGGCCGCACGGTTTTGAATCTGTGATTTTTCGTTTTGCATGGAAACCACCGTGCCGGTGGGAATGTGCGTCATTCGCACTGCCGAGTCCGTGGTGTTCACCGACTGCCCGCCGGGCCCCGATGAGCGAAAGACGTCCACCTTGAGATCGGCTTCAGGGATCTCAATGTGATCAGTGGACTCAATCAGTGGCACGACCTCGACCGCCGCAAAGCTCGTCTGGCGACGACCTTGGTTGTCGAACGGGCTGATCCGCACCAGGCGGTGGGTGCCAGCCTCAACGGCCAAAGTGCCGAAGGCGTACGGCGCCTTGATCTCGACCGTGGCCGATTTCAACCCGGCTTCCTCAGCATACGAGGTGTCCAGGACTGCCGTGGGGTGACCGTGACGCTCGGCCCAGCGCAGATACATTCGGAGCAACATCTCCGCAAAATCCGCAGCATCGACTCCGCCCGCCCCCGACCGAATGGTCATCACGGCTTCACGCGCGTCGTACTCGCCGCTGAGCAGAGTGCGAACTTCCAGGCCCTCGACCGCGCTGCGCAGCGAGTTCAACATCGCTTCGGCTTCAGCCAAGGTGTCGTCGTCGTCTTCCTCCTGGCCCAGTTGGACCAGCACCTGCAACTCCTCGACCCGGTCATCCATCCCGGTGACACGGTCGTGCTCGGCCTGCAGGCGCGACATCTTGGAGGTGACCTGTTGCGCGTGCTCCACGTCGTCCCACAGGTCGGGGGCAGATGCTTGTTGTTCCAGGTCGGACAGTTCGGCGCGAATCTTGTCGAGATCGGTCACTCCGCGCACCGTGGCCATGGTCACTTGAAGTTGCTTGATCTCAGCGTCGAAGTCCACGGTCACGCGTCGAGCGTACGGCAGGCGGCCGGCTCCTCACGCAAGCGAGGGCACCCGATCATCGCTGGCCTGGCCTTGCTCAGCTGGCAGACTGGATGTCAGCCACTCCACGGCCTGCTCGGCACTCCAACCCTGCTCGTGCTGTGCGATCAGCATCTCCGCCCCAGCCAAGTCCTGGCCGAGCGTGACGATGCGGGTCTCGGCATACCCGTCCTTGCGGGTCTGGCCGAGGCCGATGTTTGCCATCAGACCATTGCACAAGCACTTGCGGTCCTTGGTGGCCTCTGGGGTGCCACCCTTTTTGAGGTACATGTGGACCGGCTCGGAGGGGCATCGGTAGCCCACATCACCATTGTCCTTTTCGTATGCCGAGCGCAGGTAGGACAGATCGCATAGGCGGGGGCGGTCCTCATAGACCTCCTGCTCGCTTTGCGTGCCCTCCAGCGACGCAACCTTGAACGGGAATCCCGTCGGGCTGGCTCGCGGGTCGTTGCGGACGGTCAGCTCACCCTCGCCCAGCTCCTTGATCATCTGAGCGCGGGTGTCCCCTTCGAGGCCGCTGTCGAGGGAGAGCGCAAAGAGTGTGCCGACCTGGACTCCCGTCGCACCGTCTGCCAGTGCTTCGGCGACCTTGTCCGGAGTGCCGTATGCGCCTGCCAGCCAGAACGGGAGGGTGAGGTCGGCCATTTTCTGCAGATTCACGATGTCGCGAGCGCCGTAGATGGGCTCACCGGCGTCGTCGAGCTGCATTCGGCCACGAGGGGGTGCGCTGTGACCACCGGCGCTTGGGCCTTCGACAATAAAGCCGTCGGGGCGGATGCTCTCGTCGCGATAGAGGTAACCGGCCAGCGCATCGGCCGAGACGATCGCGAGGAAGTCTGGGCGTTCGATCGCGGGTAGCTCGTCGCCGAGCAAGTCCACCGGGTCGACGCTGATGTAGCGAGTGATCGATCCGCCCGCTACGTCGGCGACGATCTTGCCCTCCCGCCCGGCTGCGAGGTCGGTCAGCAACTGCGGAATGTCACGCGGGATCCCGGCGCCCATCACCACGTAGTCGGCTCCAGCCAACGCTGCACCGAAG
>JBATUU010000477.1:0-2141 GCA_049671385.1 Ornithinimicrobium sp.
GTACACCTCAGCGTTGGGCACTCGTTGCTTGACGGCTAAGGCGATGGCTCCACTGCCGGTGCAGAGATCAACGATGACAGGCGCGTTCACGGGAGGCACACCCAAGAACTGCGCGACCTTTTCCACCATCAACTCGGTTTCGAAGCGGGGGACAAACACACCCGGTCCAATCCGCAGCTGAAGACCTGCAAAGTTGGCCGCTCCGGTGAGGTGTTGCAGAGGGATCCGGCGCGCACGCTCAGCCACTAGTTCTTCGTATGTGTCTTCGTGCTGTCGCGGTAGGTGCTCCCCCAGTGCGACCCGCCTCAGTAACTCACCTCGTCCGATGTTGAGCACGTGGGCAAGCAACGTCTCAGCGTCCGAGCGGGGACTTGGTACGTGGTGTTCTTCGAGGTGGTGCGCACTGTTGCGGAGCCACGCGCCGAGTGCTGTGGAGGGGAGCGATCCGCTATTCGTTGTCGGCAAGACTGGCCAACCGCGCCGATTCGTCGGCCTCCATGGCTGAGACCACAACGGGGTCGAGATCCCCGTCCAGGACGTGATCCAGGTTGTATGCCTTGAACCCGGTCCGGTGGTCTGCGATGCGGTTCTCCGGAAAGTTGTAGGTCCTGATCCGCTCGCTACGGTCCACCGTGCGGACCTGGGATCGGCGCTGAGCTGAGGCCTCCTGCTCGGCCTCATCGATGGCCATCTGATGCAGCCGGGCACGGAGCACGCGCATCGCCGACTCCTTGTTTTGCAGTTGCGACTTTTCGTTCTGGCACGAGACCACGGTGCCTGTGGGCAAGTGCGTGATCCGGATCGCCGAGTCAGTCGTGTTCACGCTCTGGCCGCCGGGGCCGCTAGAGCGGAACACATCGATCTTGAGGTCGTTGGGACCCAACTCGACATCTTCAGGGTCGTCCACCTCAGGCATCACCAGCACCCCAACAGCCGAGGTGTGGATCCGGCCTTGGCTTTCGGTGACCGGCACGCGCTGCACGCGATGCACGCCCCCCTCATACTTCAACCGTGCCCAGGGGGCCTCGCCGACGGCCGGGATGCCCGCAGCCTGAATGGCAACCCGGACATCCTTATAACCACCCAGATCTGACTCGGTCGCGTCAAGTACCTCCGCGCGCCAACCGCGGCGCTCGGCATAGCGCAAGTACATCCGCAGCACATCCCCGGCGAACAGCGCGGACTCCGCGCCACCTTCACCGGCCTTGACCTCCACAATGGCGTCTTGGTCATCGTCAGGGTCACGGGGCAACAGCAAATGCCGCAGAGCATCAGCACCGGCATCAACTCGCTCGGCGAGCGCCGGTACTTCCGCTGCAAAACTCTCGTCTTCGGCGGCTAGCTCTCGGGCCGCGCCGAGGTCTTCGGCGGCGGTCTGCCACTCACGGTATGCCGCAATGGTCGGCGCCAGTGCGGCATACCGCTTGGTCAATTTGCGAAAGACGGCCGGATCGGAGTGCACCGAAGGATCCGCCAGTCGTTCTTCGATAGAGCCGAACTCGGCGAACAATGGACCGGCTGACTCATCCAACCCGTCTGAGGAGCTGGGCAGACTTATTTGGCTGCTGCTTTCTTGCCGTAGCGCTCCTGGAAGCGCGCCACCCGGCCACCGGTGTCAAGAATCTTCTGCTTACCGGTGTAGAAGGGGTGGCACTGCGAGCACACGTCAGCGCTCAAGGTCCCGCCAGGGGCTGTGCTACGTGTGACGAACGTTGCTCCGCAACTGCAGGTGACGTTCGTCTCGTTGTACTCGGGGTGAATGTTCTTTTTCACGTGGTGCTCCTCAATATTCGGCGCTCCCGGGTCGACCCGCGGATAGCGGACCGTGAACCGATGAGCAGGAGTGAGTGTGCCATCTGGCCACCGCTGAGCATAACGCGGCGTGTGTAGCCAACATTCCGCCCTGCGGTCCCTTCAGGGGTGATCTGTGGTTCAGTCCTCGTCGTCGAGTTTGATCGAGGATGTCTGCTGCACCTGGGTCAAGAACTCATAGTTGTTGCGAGTGTTACGCAAGCGGTTCAACAACAGCTCCAGAGCCTGTTGGGAGTCCAGGGCGGTGAGCACGCGACGCAGCTTCCAGGCGATCTTGAGCTCCTCGCCGGACATCAAGATCTCTTCGCGGCGCGTGCCGGAGGGGTTGA
>JBATUU010000478.1:0-8583 GCA_049671385.1 Ornithinimicrobium sp.
GTCCACGCGTGTCGACGGCGACCAGGTGCGCGCCGAGGTACTGAGCATCATTAACGAGCGCGGCAAGATGCAGAATCCAGTTACCGGCTCCGGCGGGATGCTGATCGGTGAGGTGGCGGCGGTGGGACCGGCTTCCCCACTGGGTTTGCACGTGGGCCAGCCTGTTGCGACGTTGGTCTCGCTCGCCTTGACACCGTTGAGGATTATCGATGGGTTGAAGGACTGGGATGGGTTGAGTGAGCAAGTACCAACGCGCGGGCACGCAGTCCTGTTCGGCCGCTCCATCGCGTCCGTGTTGCCCGACGACCTTCCCCCCGAGCTGGCGCTGCTGGTCATGGACGTATGCGGGGCACCAGCCCTGGTCTCACGGGTAGTGAGCACATCTGCCGAGAGGCTGGGAACAGATCGCGAGCCGCGAGTGTGTGTGCTGGGCGGGGCCGGGAAGTCCGGTGTCCTGTCATTGGCGGCAGCTGGGCAAGCGGGTGCTGGTGCGCGCGTCGCGGTCGTGCGGGATCGGCGGGAGGCCGACATGCTCGCTGGCTTCGACATTGCCGAGCACATCGTGATCGCGGACGCAACCAACCCGATCGAGGTGGCCCGGGGCGTCGCTGAGGCCTTCGACGGCCCGGACGCTCTAGCCGGCGAAACCCGCGCAGACCCAACCATGACGGGGACAGGCGCGGACATCACCGTCGTGTGTGTCGACGTGCCCGGGTGCGAACAACCCGCGATCATGGCCACCGCCGAAGGGGGAACGGTCATCTTCTTTTCGATGGCCACGCAGTTCTCCGCTGCCGCGTTGGGCGCCGAAGGGCTGGCAGCCGACGTCACCATGCTCGTGGGCAATGGGTATACCCCCGGACATGCGGATCTCGCCCTGGATCTGCTGCGGACCACCCCGGCTGTTCGGGCGGTCTTCGACTCGCGCCTCAGCACGACGCAGACTATGACTTCATGAGCGATGACTCGATGCGCCGCGAGCACTGTGTCCTGTTGCACAACGCACACATCTATCCCGGCAGGGCACCAGCAGAGGGTGCGGGTGCGAGCGAGCACCACGGGTCGGACCGGGTCGACGTGCCGCCCGGGGAGCTGACCGCGATGCTGACTCGCGGCGCTGAAATCCTCTGGGTGGGAACCGAGGAGGACTATCTCCGCGCCACAGATGACCTCGACGAAGCGGCTGGAGATCAGCTCATTGATTGTGGCGGTGCGCTGCTGACCCCTGCCTTCTGCGACGCCCACGTCCACCTGACGATGACCGGCCAAGGCCTCGACGGCATCGACCTCTCGGCCACCACCTCCGTTGGCGAAGCGCTGCGACTGATTGAATCGGCTGCTCGACATACCCGAGGGCGGCCCATCTATGCCCACTCCTGGGACGAGACACGCTGGGTGGAACATCGGCCGGTCACCGCCCGCGAGTTGGACCGGGCAACCTACGGGGGCGTGGTCTACATGCCGCGGATCGATGCCCACTCCGCGAGTGTGTCCTCAGCGATGGCCGCGGTTGCCCGTGTTCATGGGTTGGATGGGTGGGACGGGGATGGCGTGGTCACACGGGAGGCGTTTGCCGCGGTCACCAACGCCTTCACCTCGGCGATGACACCGGACGATCGTGAGCACTATCTCGACCTCGCGCTGCGGGCAGCCGCCGAGCGCGGCATCGGACTGATTCACGAGACGGGCGCCGAGCACCTCACCTCCTTCGACGATGTGCACCACGTCTTGGAGGCTGGCACCCGTGCCGGGAGGCCACAAACGGTGGCCTACTGGGGACTCTTGGTGGACGACCCCGATCAGGCGGGTGAACTGCAGCGCCACCTCGGTGTGCGCGGTCTGGCCGGTGACCTTTGCGCCGACGGGTCGTTCGGCTCTCGCACCGCGCACCTACGCCAGCCGTACCTGGACGGTCAGCTCATGGGCACTGGCGTCCACTCATTCAACCGTGGCTATGGCTACCTGGACGGTGCCCAGATCAGTAGCCACGTCGTCGCATGCACCCGGGCGGGCCTGCAGGCCGGCGGTCACGTGATCGGCGACGCGGCCCTGGAGACGATGGCTGAGGGCTTCAGAGCTGCGGCGGCCGTCGTGGGTGTGGAAGCCATGCGGGCGGCCAAGCATCGCTGGGAGCATGTTGAGTTGCCGACGGATGCGGTGATCCAGGTCATGACTGAACTGGGGATCTGGGCATCTGTGCAACCCGCCTTCGACGCGGCGTGGGGCGGCACCGAGGGTATGTACGCAGCCAGGCTCGGCCACGAGCGAGCGCTGGCGGCCATCCCGCTGCGCTCCCTGCTGGATGCCGGTATATCGCTTGCCCTCGGGTCAGACAGCCCCGTCACTCCATTCGATCCATGGGGAGGCGTCCGGGCTGCCATGTGGCACCACAATCCAGCGCAGCGCCTCACCGTCGAGGAAGCGTTTCATGCCCACAGCGCCGCTGGTTATGAACTCGGGGGAGTGGAGGGTGGCTACCTCGCCGCTGGCGGGCCGGCCACCTACGTCCTCTGGGAGGACGCGAAGGACGCACAGGCATCCGCAGATTCGAGCGGGCTACCACTTTTGGATGAGGACACCGTCACACCGATAGCTCGACGGACAGTCGTGCAGGGCGCTGTGGCCTTCGAGCGGGCACCGATGGGAGAAACTGGATGAGGCTGGACACTGGCGAAGCGAGCGCTCAGGGCCACAGCTCTGTGTCGCTTCAAGGCGCGGTGCCACCTCGCGGCGCATCGGGACCGCTCTTGGACATCGATCCCGATCATGTGGCGTTGGCGCGCACCCTCACCGCCCGCCTGGCGCAACCGGTCGTCGACATAGCCCGCAGTCACACCACGATGTCAGTGGAGCGGGCGATGTTGCGACTAGCCGGCCTTACCGGTGCTGACCACGAGAAGGTGCCCTGGGTCAATCATCTGGTGGATGCGGTGCGCGACCAGGTCGGCCTGGAGCACGGAGTGGCCACACCGGTATGGGATGCTCTGACCCGCGAACAAGCGACAAGCCTCTTGACCCTGGCTCAGCGCGCCGCCGTGGGTGGCATCACCTTCGAGGTCCCCACCGGTGAGGCAGCGGCGGCGGCGAGAGATCGCGCACGCGGCGAGGTCGCGGTGGGCATGCACCGGATCGATGAGCAGCGTCGAGCCCGACAGGCGATGATCGATCGGCATGGAGACCCCGGCCAGCGGCCGTGGATCTATCTGATCGTGGCGACCGGAGACATCTACGAGGACATCCCGCAAGCGGTGGCAGCAGCCCGGGATGGGGCCGATATCATCGCTGTCATTCGCAGCACGGGTCAGTCCCTCCTGGACTACGTTCCCGAGGGCGCGACGCGTGAAGGCTTCGCCGGAACGTACGCCACGCAGGAGAACTTCGCGCTGATGCGCGCCGCGCTCGATGAGGTCTCGGCAGAGTTGGGCAGATACATCCGGCTCACCAACTATGCCTCCGGGTTGTGCATGCCCGAGATCGCCGCGTTGGCCGGTATGGAGCGGCTGGACATGATGCTGAACGACTCCATGTACGGGATCTTGTTCCGCGACATCAACCCGATTCGGACCTTCGTGGACCAGCGCTTCTCCCGGCAGATCCACGCTCGTGCCGGGATCGTGATCAATACCGGCGAGGACAACTATCTGACGACCGCCGATGCCGTGGAGGCTGCGCATACAGTCACCGCGTCGCAGCTGATGAACGAGTTCTTCGGCAAAGAAGCCGGACTGGCCGACTGGCAGTTGGGGTTGGGCCATGCCTTCGAGATCAACCCCGACGTCCCTCAGTCCTTCCGCCTCGAGCTTGCACATGCATTGCTGGCGCGGCATTTGTTCCCTGAGGCCCCGCTTAAATGGATGCCGCCGACCAAACACATGACCGGGGACATCTTCAAGGGGTACCTGCTCGACGGCTTCTTCAACCTGGCTGGGGCGATGACGGGGCAGTCAATCTTGTTGGTAGGCATGATGACCGAAGCGGTGGTGACGCCCTTCTTGTCCGATCGGGGGCTGGCGCTCTCGAATGTCCGCTACGTGTTGGGTGCGGCAGGCGGGCTGACTGAAGACTTCCACCCACCGAAGGATGGCTTCATCCAGAACAGAGCTCGCACGGTGCTGACCGAGACCATCGAACTCCTAGAACAGATCGAGCGCGAGGGGCGGGCCACCCCGGACTCCGCGCTGCTGGATGCGATCGGACGAGGTACCTTCGGCTCGATGAAGCGACCCGCCGATCGCGGGAAGGGCGGCGACGGAGTCGCCCCGACCGCGGAGGACTACTACAACCCCGCCGTGGAGCTGCTCGAAGCAGATGGTTGGGGTGGGCAGCCATGAGCAGCGTGGTCCGCCCCTATGGCGACACCACGGGCGATGGCATGGTGCAGATGTCGTTCACGTTGCCGGTGCCACACGACAAGGTGGCCGAGGGTGCCGCTCTGCAGCTCGCCGCCAAAATGGGCATGCAGCCGGCGATGCTGGTGCACGCCACCGCGATGGGCCCCCAGCACACCTTCTGCGTGGTCTACGGATCGGTCACCCACCTCGTTGATATGTCGGCAGTCGAGGTGGTCGAGCGCGACTATCCCTTGCTGTCCCCGAGGGACGTCAATGTCGCGATCAAGGAGGGGTTGCAGCGGCCTCTCGTGGTAGTGGGGGCATGCATAGGCACCGATGCCCACACGGTCGGGATTGACGCTATCTTGAATATCAAGGGGTTTGCCGGGGACAAGGGCCTGGAGTACTACTCCGAGCTCGTGGTGATCAACCTCGGCGCACAGGTGCTTGTGCCGGAATTGGTGGAACGCGCCCAGTCGGCCGGCGCTGACGCCGTCTTGGTC
Source organism: Ornithinimicrobium sp. (assembly GCA_049671385.1). Lineage (GTDB taxonomy): Bacteria > Actinomycetota > Actinomycetes > Actinomycetales > Dermatophilaceae > Ornithinicoccus. Next base: position 4,835 of record JBATUU010000478.1, read on the forward strand.
AGCCAAGTCGTCACCCAACGCGAGGCGCACCTGCACAACATTCGGGAGATGTCGGCAGCATTCCGCGAGGCATACCCCGAGGGAACTGTCCCGCTCCTCGTCGTGGGCGGGCCCCGATTCGACGAGCGCGACACCGCTGAGTTGGGAGTAGACCGGATCTTTGCTCGCGGCACCACGCCGGGCGACGTTGCCTCATACCTGGTGCATGCGATGAACGAAAGGACAGGCCGGTGAGCCCATCGCAGAAGTCAACGGGACAGCCGCCAGCAGCAGATCTAGCGTCGGCTCCGGCGGCTGTGGGGATGAGCGTGAGGCATCGGCGCTATGTGTCCTACGACCACGCGCATTACGCGGGCAACCTCGTTGATGGGGCCTACGGCTTGGCGCTCTTTGGCGACGTAGCGACCGAGTTGTGTGTGCGCACCGACGGTGACGAGGGGCTTTTCGCCTCCTACAGCGACGTGCAGTTTCACAGCGCCATCGTTGCCGGCGATTGCATTGAAGCGCGGGCAACGTTGGTGCGGGTCGGTCGGCGAAGCCGCGAAATGGACTTCGAGCTGTGGGTCACCGCCCGCGGCAACCCAGGGCGGGGAGCAGCAGCGGCTGACGTGCTGGATCCACCGGTGCTGGCAACCTCGGCTCGCGGCGTCATTGTTGTTCCGCCGCCACCTTCCTGAGTCGCGCGGCACGCAGCGACCCAGCCTTAGCCACGATGCTCTCGCGATGCTGTGCGTGGGCGTTGACCTCGAGCTGAGTCAGCATCTGCTCGACACGCCGAGGCACCTGGATGCTGGACTCGCCCCAATGGGCGATCTCATCAATGCATAGATCAAGGTACTGCTCGAAGGTCCACTCACACGTCAAAAGTCGGACCATGCCGTCGTCATCGGCATGCGCGGTCCCCACGTCGGGTCGAACGGCAATCAACCGCAGAATGGTGTGCAGTTCGTTGAGCACTTGGACGGCCGTCGTCGGATCGTTGACGCCGGGTGACAGCGCCCGTTCGGCAATGTCCACCAACTGACGCAATCCGAACGTCACGTCCTGCTCCATCGAGCGTCGGGAAGTGATCGATGTGGCTGAGCGAACAGCGTCGTGATCTTGCTCCCGCGGGCGCCCCTGTTGATCTCGACCTAGGGGGTGCAGGGTGGCCAATGGTTGGTCGGCCACCAGGAAGGTGCCCAGCGGGTGCAGCATCTCCACCCGCGCGTCGGCCTTGGCTGCGGCTGCGACCAAACCAGCCGCGTCGACGTAGTTCAGATATCCGTTCGAATCGGTGAGGACGACTTGGGTCCGTCCAGTCACGCGGTCATCCGAGTCCTCACCGTCGGCCGCTCCCGACCCAGCGTGGCCTGCACCTGAAGATTCATCGAGGGAAGCCTCCGCCCGGCTGCCTTCAAGAAGCTCGCGGGTTTCGCTGCCCACGGTTTGAACGATCACCTCCACGGAAATGGACTCCGTGATGTGATGGATGAACGCCAAAAACATGCCAACACTGGCTAGGACGAGGAGAAACGCCAGCGATACCGCTATTTGCGGGACTTCGGTGGTTGTGCCCTCCACCGAGCCGCTGACGGCGCGTAGGACGGTCAGCGAGTAGATGAACGAGGCGGTGAACACTCCCAGGGTCACCTGCGGAACCCGCTCGTCGAGGAAGGTGCTGAGCACCCGCGGCGAGAACTGTGAACTCGCCAGCTGGAGCACCACAATCGTAATGGAGAAGACCAAGCCAGTGAGCGAGATCATCGCCCCGGCGATGGTCGAAAGCATGGTGCGTGCGCCGTCGGTGCCAGCGGTGAACAGGAACGGGACATACTCGGCGACCCGCTGGTCGAGTTCGGGCGCCAGAATGCCCACAAAGAATGCCGCAGCAGAGGACAAAGCCGGGATCACCCAGAAGGGGCCGAACATCGCTTTGAGGACCCTGCGGGTGCCGTCAGTGCGACGTCGCGGTTGCGGTGCCGGCGCAGGGCTGCGTCGTTGCTGGGCGGGATCGGGGCTCATGAAGGTAGCGGGTCCGTTCGAGATCAGAGTCACTGCGGCGTGTCGACGCCGACACGCCCAACAATGCCATCTCGGCACCACATTCGTCTCATTTGGTAGCAGTGGTCTGACCTGGGGGTTCTGCCTGTTTGCCCTGGTCAGCGAGCAGTTGACAGGACGCCACAGCGAACTAGGTTGGGTCACGGCCCATGCTCTCCGCGTTAGCGGCACGGGGCATGTACTCGTCGGTTCACCTGCGGGATAGGCCAGCCAGGGCTCACCGGGCTCAGTAGACAACAGGGGATGACGACCGTATGCGGTGCCTCATTCCTTGGCCCCAACAGCTCGGGGGCCCTGGCTTAGACAGTCCTGGACTGTCCTCGGCACTGCGCGCAGTACTTTAGGCTGGCGGGGTGCTGCTGCTGCGATGTGCCTCTGCAGTGCTCGGGGGACTGGCGATCTGGCTTGCTTTCCCCACCGCTAACCTCTGGTTTCTGGCACCAGTGGGAAGTGCACTGCTCACCCTGGCGCTGTGTGGCGTCCGCGCTCGGCTGGGCGCGGCTCTGGGACTCCTTGCTGGTTGGGGCTACTTCGTTCCCTTGTTGTCGTGGTCCGGGATTTTCGTGGGGGCATTGCCCTGGCTCGCACTGGGGACTTTGTCCGCTCTCTATCTAGCACTCTTCGGCGCTGTCGTGGCATATCTGCAGGGCCATGGTGAGAGCACCCGAGTGCGCCCGTTCGCGGTTGCTGTGGCCTGGTTAGTGGCCGAATATGCTCGCGCAAACACTCCATTCGGCGGATTCCCGTGGGGGCGGATCGGCTTTTCTCAAGCAGACAGCCCGGCCTTGGCGGTCGTGCGCTACGTGGGCGTGCCGGGGCTCGGGTTTGTGGTCGTCCTGAGCGGCGCTCTCTTCGCCTTTGCTGTGCATCAGATCGCGAGTCGGCAGGTGGAAAGAGGTGCCTTTCGTCGAGGACTAGCCGCTGTTGGAGCGGGCGTGATAGCCGTCGGTCTGATCGTGGCTCCCTCACTCATCGAACGTCCGGTGGGCGGTGACAGCGTTCAGATCACTGCGATCCAAGGCAATGTGCCGGAGATGACGTTGGAGTTCAACGCTCAGCGGCGCGCAGTCCTGGACAACCACGCTGAGGCGACTCGGGAGGCTGCCCAGAGGGTGGCCGATGGACAGATCCCGGCCCCGGACCTTGTGGTGTGGCCGGAGAACTCTTCGGACATAGATCCACTGCGCAACTCCGATGCAGCCGAGGTGATTCAGGCAGCGGTCGCCGAGGTAGAGGTGCCGGTGGTCGTCGGGGCGGTGCTCGCCCCGCCGGGGGAGAAGTTGGCCAACACCAGCCTGTTGTATCTGCCCGATGAAGGCCCGGTGCAGTCTTACGTCAAGCAGCGACCCGTTCCCTTTGCCGAGTACATCCCGTACCGCAGCTTCTTTCGACAGTTCTCCGACAAGGTTGATCTCGTCACGACCGACTTCGCGGCCGGTGCGGGGGTCGGAGTGCTTGACGTCCCTTTGTCAGCCACGACCGGGAACGGTACGGGCGAGACTGCAGACGTTCTGCCTTTGGGAGTCGCCATCTGCTTCGAGGTGGTCATCGACGATCTGATGGCTGAGACCGTCCGCTCCGGGGCGGAGATCATCATGGTGCCGACCAACAACGCGACCTTCGGCTTCACGGATGAGTCAGAGCAACAGTTGGCGGCCTCCCGAGTGAAAGCTGTCGAGCTGGGGCGTTCGATCGTGCATATCAGC
>JBATUU010000479.1:0-2626 GCA_049671385.1 Ornithinimicrobium sp.
GTCGCGAAGTATTGCTACTACTTCAGCCCCTGGCAGCACAGAGTCGAGCCGTTGAGCTGCATGACTCGAGGCGTAATACGTTGATGACACCTCGCCGCGCGGATAGTTCGCGGGTGCACCGCTCCAGTGACTCTCGTACCAGTCCTTTCCGCGATCCCAGAACTGATCGAAAAAAAACAACTCTTTCACTCCTCGCGGCATGGAGGCGTCAGACGCTTCTCTAAGCAGGGAGTCCACCCAAGTTGTTCCGGCTTTCATAGCGCCGATAACTACAAACCTGTCTGTCATATATTGTCAATCCCCTCTGCGGTTTTTTGTTTCTCTATGCTGCGCTCAGCGCGTTCGGCCTTAGCGCTCACGAGTAGACCCGCCGAAAATATGAAGTATGCCGGCAATCGTAGTCTGAGAAGATTTCCATAGTTGTCAGCGAAAAAAGCGGTAGCGAGAACGAAAATGACAAAGAGTGTCTTAGCGGGCTTTGGCGCTCGACGCCAGAACACTACGGCCACAGCTACAAAGACGACGCTGTCGAGGAAAGCCAGAGCCAGCGGCACCGTAGTGATCTCGAAGGGGAACGGCAAGATGAAGAACGCAAGGATCTGTATTGGATACCTGACCAGGAAGGGCAAGGAAGCTAGTCGCCCTCCCAAGATGTCGCTAGGTTCGCCGACATTGGTATTTCGCTCGGCGCGCGCAACGAAGAACTCTTGTAGCACAGAAGGAAGGCTTAGAAGTCCCGCTTGGCCCTTGAGTCCCAGCAGCACGGGCAGATACGAAACTCCGTAGACGAGGACGGCAGCGATAAACGGGAGGAGAAAGAGAATCCATGGCTGGCGGCGGATACGAGATCTTAGGCCAGCGACTCTGGCGCCTGCGTAGATGACAAGAGTCTCCGGACGCAGGAGAGTCGACGCAGCGAGCCAAAAGATCTCACGCGCATGACCAAGCAGGCCGGTCGGCGTCTGGCACAAGAAGAGAGTCAGCACCATAAAACACAGGCCGATCAAGGGGTCACGCAGCGCGAACAGCCCGAAGTTCACAACTGCAGGAGCCCACATGAGCATGCTCAGTCGTGGGCTCGTCGCGTAGAGATACGCTTTCACGATAGCGAGGACCGCGATGTTGGTGCCGATGGCAGCCCACCAGACATCTGTGAGAGCGAACGGAACCGCGTTGACGACCGCGACCATCGCGAAGTTGTCGTAATCGGCGGCGCCCTTGAAGACCTGGTAGGCGTAATCACTCGCTAGTTTTTGCTCAAGGATCTGAAACTCGAAGTTGATGGCAGCCAGCGTTGTCAGGACGCAGCCATAAACGAGAGAATTGACAAGAGCGCCCTGCGGCACAGCGCGGCCTGACAGAAAGGACAAAACGGCAGCACCAACAGCCCAGCCGAAGAGCGCGGCGAAAGCAATCGCCCACATAGTCGACCTCCCGATGCTTACGAGTCTCGCTGACTCGCGGTTTGGCCACCCGGGCTGACACCATCCGACCAGCCTTCGGTTCCGCGCTCAGTGAACTCGACGCCTCACCAGTCTTTTGTTCACGCGCGTCAATCGGCCCATTGTCATTACTGGGAGTTCAGGCACGAAGCCCCTCGAGGCTAACACTCCAACGATGCGTGTCCACTTCATTCGGTGCGATCAACTGTCACTGCGCTTTGCGAGGTCGTTGACACTCGTGGCCAACGTAGGACTCGGGCGCTGTCTGCAGAAGGACGCGATCACTGCCCGGATTGGGACAGGCGTGATGTACAAGGCGGTCCTGTGACTCGACGGGTACGGAATACAGCGGAAGAGCTCAATCGGCCGTCCGCATCGCGGGGAGCGGCCGTGAAGCGGCCAGAGACTGTCGCACACTCGGTATCACAATCGGTGGCACATCGACGGTGTCAGGACCTAGCAATGCTCTTGTCGGGTTAGTGGATTCCTCGCGAGAACCACTTGTCCGTTAGCCTCGGCTGAGGCCGGTCCAAGCGGTGGGTCATATGTTCGACATCTCGAAGTTGCTTGTTCGAAGGAGTAGAACTGCGTGGAACTGACCGACTACATTCGGGGGGCTCGCCGACGATGGCGCATCATTCTGGTTGTTTTCCTCCTCGTCGTCGCCATCGTCTCCGCTTTTACCGCGCTGGTCGAACCCCAATACCGAGCCCGTGCGGAGTTGTACGTTTCGACGGTCAGTGCGGAGAATCCCGCAGATCTTGCACAGGGCAGTAGCTTCACCCAGGGACAGGTAGCTACATACGCTGACATCACTTCCACGCCGCTCGTCCTAACACCGGTTATTCGACGTCTTGACCTCGACACGACACCGCAAGAACTGGCAACTCGAGTGACCACTCAGGCGCCGGCCAACACTGTTCTCCTGCAGGTGGCAGTCACCGATACTGATCCCGAAAGGGCTTTTGCGATCGCGGAGGCGATCAGTGAGCAGATGGTGGACACTCTGGCCGAACTGGACCAGGTCGAGGCAGGCTCGCCCAGTCCCGTCAAGGCGACGATTGTCACGCCGGCCACCGTTCCTATCGATCCGGTGTCGCCGCAGCCTCTTCGAAACCTGGCTATGGCAGTCGTGGCAGGGCTATTGCTCGGTTGCGCCCTGGCTCTCGTCCGGGACTTCTTAG
>JBATUU010000480.1:0-2180 GCA_049671385.1 Ornithinimicrobium sp.
CAACAGGACTGCCTCGCACGCGGCCACCGCGACCCCCTGGCCGTAGACCGGGTTGAACGCACACAGCGCGTCGCCGGTGACCAACAACCCCGGCGGCCAACTGCGCAATCGCTCGTAGTGGTGCCGACGATTGCTGGTCTGCCGGTGCAGGCTCACCTCGCTCACGGGCTCGGCCACAGCAACGACCTCGGCCAGTGCCTCATCCCTCAACGTTCCCAGGAAAGCCTCGAAGTCCACCGGGTCACGTGGGGGTCGCCGGTCGCCAGCGCCAGTGGCCGTGATCAGCCACCGATCCCCTTCCACCGGCAACCCCAGACCACCAACCGGAGTCTGCGGAGTACGCAACAACACCACCCCAGCAGGTCGCACCGCCCCGCGAGGCACGGCATACTCCCGGGTGGCATAGCCGATCCGAGCGTCGACCTCGGAGACCTGGACCGGACCGACGCCGAGCTGCTCAAGCCACACCGGCAGTCGCGACGAGCGCCCCATGGCATCGATCACGAGGTCAGCCGGCAACTCCGGTCCCTGGGCCAGCTGCACCGACCACAAGGCATCGCCGGCGGTCAACTGGCGCACCGTCTCGACCCGGGACTCCCGGTGCATCACCACCCCCGGCATGGCAGCGACCCGACGACGCAACGTGTTTTCGAACAACGGCCGCGTCATCGACAGGATGTCGAACTCGCGCCGCCCGGCAGGCGCCCATCCCGTCTCCCCGAGCCAGGCCAGATCCCCGGTGTCCAAGGCCACTGCCCCCGCCTCGCGGAGCTCCTCACTGATGCCCGGCAGCAACTCCTCCAGCGCCAGCAAGCCGCGATAGAGATAGACGTGGGGTTGGGTCCCCTGTGGCACACCGCCCCGGGGGACGGGATCCTCCGGCAGCGCGTCGCGCTCGAGCACCGTCACACGGTGACCGCCCTGCGCGCACGCAGCGGCGGCGAGCAGACCCGCCACACTGGCACCGAGTATGACGACCCGTCGCGTCTGTCCCGCCGAGCCTGCCCTGGTGCTGCGAGCGCCGATCACCCACCCATTCTGCACCCCGAAAACAACGGAGGCGTACCATTGTCGACAATCTTGACGAAGGGGTGAACGATGATGGCCATCGGCCAGCCATGAGTGGACGCAACGCGGCTCCTCGTCTCACCCCCGTGGTGCAGCAATCCACGCCCGTGATCATTGCTGCTGCCGTGCGCGAGGCCATCGCACGCGGGGAGTTCGCGCCCGGGGCGCAGATGTATGAGGCGCAGCTGGCCACTGAGCTCGGGGTCAGTCGAGGCCCGCTGCGAGAGGGACTGCAGCGCCTCACCCAAGAGGGCCTGCTCGTGCCCATCCGCAATCGAGGGCTCTTCGTCGTCGAGCTCACTCCCGACAACGTCCGGGACATGTACCTGGCCCGAGACGCGGTCGAGCGCTACGCCCTGTCGATCGTCGTCGATACCGCGCCGACCGCTACCGCCGACGCGCTCGAGACCTTGTTGGTGCAGATGGAGGCCGCTGCGGATGCCGGCGACTCCCACCAGGTCGGTGAGTGCGACATCCAGTTCCATGAGGTGCTGGTCAGCCACGCCGGCAGCGAGCGACTGGTCCGGCTGCACACCACCCAGGTCGTCGAGGCTCGGCTGTGCATCCACGCCCTGGGCAGCGCCCAGGACGATGACCACCACCGGGTGCTCGAACACCGGGCGATCACTGATGCCATCCGCCGCGGTGATGCCGACGAGGCCGACCGCCTGATGCACCTGCACATGACCGATGCCGTGCGCGATCTGCTACGTCTGGCGGAGCGCCAGGATGCTGAGAGCGCCGGCTGAAACCCAGCCGGGCGCCCCTGCGCACTCAGCCCATCGCGATACCGATGTACTTGGTCTCCAGGAACTCTTCGATGCCCACTGAGCCGCCCTCGCGGCCCAGGCCCGACTCCTTCATGCCGCCGAATGGCGCGTAGGGGTTGGACACCACTCCCTGGTTGAGTCCGACCATCCCGGCCTCGATCCGCTCGGCGACGCGGACCGCGCGTCGCAGGTCGTTGGTGAAGACGTAGGCCACGAGCCCGAACCGGGTGTCGTTGGCCGCCTCGACGACCTCGTCCTCGGTCTCGAACGGCGTCAGCGCTGCAACCGGGCCGAAGATCTCCTCCTCACGCATCCGTGACTGCGGGCTCACTCCCTGCAGCA
>JBATUU010000481.1:0-3945 GCA_049671385.1 Ornithinimicrobium sp.
GACCACGGCGTCGCGCAGGCCGGCCGCTCGCCGCGGATCACGCCCCGTGCTCACGGCAACCTCTACCGGGCCATCTCGGGTGTCCAGCCGTGCCCGAGCCGGCGTACGAGCAGATCCGCAGGATGCGCTGGAGCTGTTGATGCACCAGATCCGGTGGGTCTGCGCGTCGGCCGCAACCGCTGCATCGATGGAGTCGTGCCCTGTTGCCACATGCACCAACCAGGCACCGCTGAGATCGGCCGGCCCGGCGTACGCCCTGCTCCACCACTCGATGCGCTGTGCCTCGACATCGGCGGTGAGTGCTTCACTGAGCACGGGGCTGATCACCCGGACCCGCGCGCCGCGCGTCAGCAGATCCTGGACGCGTCTGGTGCCCACTGCGCCACCGCCCACCGAGATCACCAAGCGGTCCCGTAGATCGAGCGCAAACATGGTCGGGCTGCTCATAGGTGCAGCCCACATTCGGTCTTGGAGCTGCCCGCCCAGCGGCCCGAGCGCGAGTCCGCGCCGCGCAAGGGACGCAGCGTGCACGGCCCACAACCGATCGAGAGGTAACCCGCAGCGAGCAGGGGGTTCACCGGCACATCGTGAGCGGTGATGTATGCCGACACGTCCTCATCGGTCCATGCCGCCAGCGGGTTGAGCTTGACGATGCCGTGGCGCTCGTCCCAGCTGATCACCGGCGCGTTGGCACGTCCCGCGCTGTCGGCACGCCGGAGCCCAGAGGCCCAGGCTCGATAGTCGGTGAGGGCAACGCGCAGCGGCTCCACCTTCCGCATCCCGCAGCACGCGCCGGCATCCCTGGCGAAGAGGTCAGGGCCGTGTCGGGCATCCTGCTCGGCGACGTTCAGCGACGGCGTGACATTCAACACGGTGACCGGCAGCCGGTGCGCCACCTCATCCCTGGTCGCGAGCGTCTCAGCGAAGTGATACCCGGTATCCAAGAAGATCACCTGAACACCCGGCCCCTGTAGGTCGGGGCGCACGGTGGCGGAGAAGACGCGAGCGGCAAGGTGCGGCAACACGGCATCGGCCATGCTGCTGGCGATTGCAAGGCCGGGGCCGAACTGGGCGAACCCCCATTCCAAGATCTCCCAGGCGCTGCCATCGCGCAGGTCCCGGCCCGCCCACCAGGCTGCCCGGCGCGCGTTGGCCGAGTGCTGCAGCCGCGCGGATGGCTCGACCAGCGTGGTGCTCATACCAGCGCCTCCTCGTCCGCACGGTGCACCCACGACGCGAACGACTCATCGCCCTCACGCTGATCGACCCACGTGCGCACGACCCGCTCCACATAGTCGCCGAGTTGCTCGGCGCTGACCTTCAGTCCGCGCACTGTCCGACCGAGCTCGCCCTCGGCGCTGAGCTCGCTCGCCAAACCGCCGCCGAGATGGACTTGGAAGCCGGGAACCTGCTCACCATCGACAGTGATGATCTGGCCCTTGAGACCGATATCGGCGGTCTGAATCCGGGCGCACGAGTTGGGGCAACCGTTGACGTGCAGCGAGAGGGGTTGGCTCAGATCCAGGTCAGCCAGGCGCTGCTCGAGCGCATCGATCGCGGCGCTCGCGGTGGCTTTGGTCTCCACGATCGCCAACTTGCAGTACTCGATCCCGGTGCATGCCATCGCGCCGCGGCGTAGGGCGCTGGGGGCGGTGCGCAATCCCAGGGCGTTCAGGCCCGACGTGACCGACTCGACCTGATCAGCAGGTATGTCGAGCAACACTAATTTTTGGTGCGGAGTGAGCCGCAGCCGCTTGGAACCTGCTGCCTCCATCAGATCGGCGACGCCGTTCAGGATCGATCCGCTCACCCTCCCGACCGTTGGCGCTGCACCGACATATCGGCGACCGTCTTTCTGCTGGTGGACGCCCACGTGGTCGCTCGGGCCGCCGGGGGCTGGCGGCGCTGGTCCGTCAGCAAGCGCTCGACCCAGATACTCCTGCTCCAGGACGTCCCTGAACTTCTCTGGTCCCCAGTCCGCCAGCAGGTACTTCAGCCGAGCCTTATTGCGCAGCCGCCGATAGCCGTAGTCTCGGAAGACCTGCAGCACGCCGTGCCAGACGTCGGCCGCCTCCTCGGGCCGGACAAAGGCACCGAGTCGCTGGGCCAGGCGCGGGTTGGTCGACAGGCCGCCGCCTACCCACAGGTCGTAGCCGACGCCGAGCTCGGGATGGGCCACGCCGACGAGCGAGATGTCATTGATCTCGTGCACGACGTCGAGGCTGGGGTGGCCGGTGATCGCGCTTTTGAACTTGCGGGGCAGGTTGGCCAGGTCGGGGTCGCCGATGAAGCGCTGCACGATCTCATGGACCACCGGCGTGGGGTCGATCAACTCCTCGGCGCTGACCCCCGCCACCGGGCTGGCGAGGATGACGCGGGGGGTGTCTCCGCATGCCTCGGTGGTGTGCAGACCGACGGCTTCCAACCGCTGCCAGATGGTCGGCACATCCTCGATCCGAATCCAGTGCAGCTGGACGTTCTGCCGGTCGCTGATGTCGGCGCAGTCACGGCCGAACTCAGTGGAGATGTCGGCAAGGACACGCAGCTGCGCCAGGGTGAGGGCTCCCCCGTCGAGTCGGACCCGGAGCATGAAGAACTCATCAGAGAGCTCATGCGGCTCCAGCTGCGCGGTCCTGCCGCCTGGAATGCCGGGGCGACGCTGGGTGTAGAGGCCCCACCACCGCATCCGCCCGTTGAGGTCATCGGTATCAATGGAGGAGAAGCCCTGCACGGAGTAGATCTGCTCGATCCGCTCGCGCACGTTGAGCCCGCTGTCGGCGGCCTTGAACTCCTCGTTGTGGTTCAGCGGCGCGCGTCCATCGACCGCCCATTGTCCATGGGGGCGTCTAGAGCGAGCGGGCCGAGCGGCCCGGGAACCAGTGGCTGTGTCGGTCATGGGGATCCTCACGAGAGCGGGTCGGCGCGTGAGGCAAGCAGGCGCGGGAGCGGCTGACCGGCGACACACGCCCGGTCAGCGGCTCTGATGAGCCAACGTCAGTGGGGCGCGTTAGCGCATCCCACACATCAAGGTGCTGTTGGTGCGGAGCAGGTCGACATGCCGCCGCAATGCGGGGTGTGTACTCCTGTGGTCGGTCACCCGCCAATCATAACCACACTTTTAGTCATCCATAACACTGTGACGGCTACGGTTTAAAGCGTGCCGGCACCTTCGCTCAAGATGTCGAGGAGGTACCCGCCATAACCGGACTTCAACAACGGCTCTGCCCGCGCGGCCAGCTCGCGATCGGTCAGGAATCCCATCCGCCAGGCGACCTCCTCAGGCACGCCTATTTTCAGGCCTTGCCGTCCCTCGAGCGTGCGCACGTAATTGGAAGCGTCGTTCAACGAGTCGAAGGTGCCCATATCCAGCCAGGCGGCGCCGCGCGGCAAAATTTCGACAGAGAGCAATCCATCCTCGAGATATCCGCGATTGAGATCGCTGATCTCCAGTTCCCCCCTGGCGGAGCGCTCGAGCGCCTTGCTGCGCTCAACCACGTCCTGGTCATAGAAGTAGAGCCCCGGCACCGCATACCGGCTCCGCGGATGAGTGGGCTTCTCCTCCAGCGAGATCGCGCGACCCTCGCGATCAAGCTCGATCACGCCGTAGGCGCTCGGATCACTGACTCGATAGCCGAAGATCGCGGCGCCCCGAAGGTCGCTGAATCTGGACAGATGATGACCGAGGCCGGTGCCGTACAAAAGGTTATCGCCGAGCGCCAGAGCGCACCGCTGTCCGTCCAGGAAATCGGCACCGATGAGGAAGGCTTGCGCCAGGCCATCGGGGCTCGGTTGCTCGGCGTACGTGATCGAAATACCGAACTTCGAACCGTCACCGAGCAATCTCACGAATTGATGGGCTTCTTGTGGCGTCGTGATGACCAGTACGTCCCGAATGCCCGCAAGCATCAGCGCCGAGAGCGGGTAGTAGATCATCGGCTTGTCGTA
>JBATUU010000482.1:0-7243 GCA_049671385.1 Ornithinimicrobium sp.
AGGGGACTGTGATCACTCCCGCCCCATGGCTGATCGCGACATGGCCGCCGTCCGCGACACCGATCGAAGCAGCTGTCAGGGCCGACATCCGGGCCGCGGCCAGCGGAGCCGTGCCAGCGAGGAAGGGCTCACCGTCCTGCATCGAACCGGCATCAAGCAGGTGATGCCAGGTGGCCAGAATTGCTTCGCCTTGAGCCGGTGCGGCGGGCTCGACGGGTGACACCAGAGTCATCGACGGCGCGGACTGCGCTGATCCCAGCGAGGTCATCTCATGGCGCAAGGAGCTCAGGCTTCGGGCCCCGAGGTGAACACCCATCTGAGCGGCCAACGCATCCAACATGGCGTGATCGCTCCACGCATTCGACTCCAGTGCCTTCTCGAAGGTCCGCAAGCGGCCCTCCCAGTCGGCAAACGAGCCAGCCTTTTCCTGCTGTGGAGCCACCGGCAAGATCACATCCGCGTAGTCGTGCACGGCGGACTCGCGTATCTCCAGTGAGATCACGAATGCCTTCTCCAACGCCGCCCTCGCGAGCACTGGGTCGGGCAGGTCATCTGGGTCCACACCTCCGACGACCAGGGTCGACACCTCACCGCTCAGCACGGCACGCAGTATGCCGGTGGTGTCACGCCCCGGGTCGGTGGGTAGTTCAGCGCCCCAGGCGGTGGCAACGTCCTCGCGGTGACCTGTGTCGCTGAGATTTCGGCCGCCCGGCAAAAGATTGGGCAGCGCCCCGACGGAGACTGCGCCTCGCTCGCCCGCTCGTCGCGGAACCCAGCCGATCTTGGCTCCGGTGACGTTGGCCAGGGTGGCTGCAGCCGAAAGTGCGCCAGGCACTGTGGCCATGCGCTCACCCACCAAGATGACCGCATCGGTGGTCAAACTGTCCGAGGCGATGTGCAGCGGGTCGATACCTGTGGTCGCGGCGTCGAGCGGCTCGACCGGTCCATCGACTGCCTCTCCGTCATGCTGGCGTCGAGCCCCGAGTGCATGCAAGATCTCGGCTTCAGTCCCCGGAGCGGCGCTCAACAACGTGCCGCCCATCTTCTGCAGCCCACGAGTTGCGAACGGCGCAACGGCAAACACCGGCATTTTGTTTTTCCGGCTTGCCTTGCGCAGACGCAGGAAGACGATGGGGCTTTCTTCCTCCGGCTCCAGCCCGACGAGCAGCACCGAGCTCGCGTTCTCGAGGTCGGCATACGTCAAACCGTAGTGGCCCGCGATGGTTGAGGCTAGGAAGTTGGCTTCCTCGTCTGAATGTGGTCGGGCCCTGAAGTCGATGTCGTTGGTGCCCAGAGCAGTCCGCGCAAACTTGCTGTACGCGTAGGCGTCCTCCACGCTGGCCCTACCGCCGACCAGCACCGCCGCTGTGGAACTGCCCGCCGCGGTTGCATCGGCCAGCGCGTCGCCAGCGGTGCGGATGGCCTCGTTCCAGGTCGTCACCGCGTACTCGCCGTCGGCGCCACGCACCACTGGGTCGCGCAACCGGTCCGGCATGGTTGCGTAGGTAAAGGCCCAGCGGCCCTTGTCGCAGTTCCACTCTTCATTGACGTCGCTGTCATCGATCGCCATCCGTCGCAGCACTGTGCCTCGACGGTGGTCGGTGCGGATCGAGCAACCGGAGGCGCAGTGCTCACATACGCTCGGCGTGGACACCAGGTCGAAGGGGCGCGACCTGAAGCGGTATGCCGACCCGGTCAGTGCTCCGACCGGGCAGATCTGGACAGTGTTGCCGGAGAAATAGGACTCGAACGGCTTCTCTTCGTAGATGCCGACTTGCTGCAGGGCCCCACGCTCGATCAGGGCGATGAACGGGTCGCCTGCAATCTGGTCTGAGACACGGGTGCACCTCGCGCACAGAACGCCGCGCTCGCGGTCAAGCAAAACCTGCGAGGAAATGTTGATCGGCTTGGGAAAGGTGCGCTTCACGTCCTCGAACCGGCTGGTGGGCCGGCCGCTGGACATCGCCTGGTTTTGCAGGGGGCATTCCCCGCCCTTGTCACAGACCGGGCAGTCGAGAGGGTGATTGATCAGGAGCAACTCCATCACTCCGTGTTGGGCCTTCTCAGCCGATGGCGAGGAGTGTTGGGTCTTCACCTCCATGCCTTCGCCGACCACCATGGTGCAGGAGGCCTGCGGCTTGGGCATCGGCTTGAGGTTGCCTTCGCGGTCCGGGGTAGCGACGTCGACGAGGCACTGCCGGCAGGCACCGACCGGGTCAAGCAGCGGATGGTCACAGAACCGAGGTATCTGGACACCGATCTGCTCAGCGGCTCGGATGACCAGAGTGCCCTCTGGCACAGAGACCTCCACGCCATCGACGGTCAACGTCACATCTTTGACGTCGTCCGGGATAGCCGCGTTGTCGCCCTTGTCGACGGCGTTGCCGCCGGCAGCGGGCGAGGTGTTGACCGTCATGCCGGCAGCGCCTCCTTGGCGAACAACGTTGAGTGCTCAGGCGGGAACAACTCTGCAGCGCTGGTGTGCATCCCGGCCTCGAACTCAGATCGGAAGTACTCCACCGCCGAGGTGATCGGGCTGGTCGCCCCATCACCCAAGGCGCAGAACGAGCGCCCCAGAATGTTGTCACAGATGTCGACCAACTTGTCGATGTCGTCCTCTGTGCCCTGACCTGCTTCGAGGCGTTCCAGGATCTGCTTCAACCAGAAGGTGCCCTCGCGGCAGGGCGTGCACTTGCCGCACGACTCGTGGGCGTAGAAGTCGGTCCATCGGGTCACTGCTCGCACCACCGAGGTGGTCTCATCGAAGATCTGCAGGGCGCGGGTGCCCAGCATCGAGCCAGCCTCGGTGATCGACTCGAAGTCCAGTGGGACGTCGAGGTGCTCGTCGGTCAAGATCGGCGTCGAAGACCCTCCGGGGGTCCAGAACTTCAGTTGGTGGCCCTCGCGGATGCCGCCCGCCATCTCCAGGAGTTCACGCAGCGTGATGCCCAGTGGCGCCTCGTACTGCCCGGGCCGTGTGACGTGTCCGGACAGGCTGAACAAGCCGTAACCCTTTGACTTCTCCGTCCCCAAATCGGAGAACCAGTCGCTACCGTGCAACACGATCGAAGGCACGCTCGCAATGCTCTCCACATTGTTGACCACAGTGGGGCGGGCATACAGTCCCGCGACCGCTGGGAAGGGCGGCTTCAGCCGTGGCTGACCGCGGCGACCCTCCAAGGAGTCAAGCAACGCGGTCTCTTCACCGCAGATGTATGCGCCTGCTCCGGAATGCACGGTGATGTCGAGGTCGAAACCCGTACCCAAGATGTTCTTGCCGAGATAGCCCGCCTCGTACGCCTCTTCAACAGCGCGCATCACCCGGCGGAAAACGTGCACGATCTCGCCGCGGATGTAGATGAAGCCATGTTTGCAACCAATAGCGAAGGCCGTGATCGCCATACCTTCGATCAAGAAGTGGGGGGCGGCCATCAACAACGGGGTGTCCTTGCAGGTGCCGGGCTCGGACTCATCGGCGTTGATCACCAAGTAGCGGGGGCCACCATCGTCAGGAGGCAGGAAACTCCACTTCAGGCCGGTCGGGAACCCGGCACCACCGCGACCGCGCAGCCCGGAGGACTTGGCCATCTCGACCAGGTCCTCCTTGGGCAGATCGAGAGCGGCTCGCAGCCCGGCGTACCCGTCGTGCTCCTCATAGGTCTTCAAGGTCCACGACTGAGGGTGGTCCCAGAACTGGGACAAGATGGGCGTCAGTTGAGCGCTCATGTGTCGTCTCCTTCACTCTGTTTTTGGTTCCCTTCGCTGGCCGATGTGGTGCTCACCGAGCCATCGCCGGCCTTTTCGTCGGGGTCGTTCGTCGGGGCATTCGTCGAACTGCGCTGCCCCGCTTTAGGCGTGGTGCCCTCATCGGCAGCCGCTGTGTCAAAACCGGTCGAGTGCTCAGGCTCATGACCCTCACCAGGCACATACGGCATCTTCGCGCCGGGAGGTGCGACCCAGTCCCGATCACGCGCAATGCGCAGGCCCTCCAGCGAAGGTCCACCAGCACCAATGCCTTCGTCGGCGCGGCCATCGTCGAATCCGGCCAGAACCCGAGCGACCTGCTTGAAGGTGCACACTTTCGCCGCCCCGCGAGTCGGGACGACATCTTCGCCTGCACGCAGTGCATCGGCGAGGTCTTTGCTGGACTGCGGCGTCTGGTTGTCGAAGAACTCCCAGTTGGCCATCACCACCGGTGCATAGTCACAGGCCGCGTTGCATTCCACCCGCTCGAGCGTGATCTTGCCGTCCGGGGTCGTCTCGTCGTGACCGATCCCGAGATGCTCGCTGAGCTCCTCGAAGATCTGATCGCCACCCATCACGGCGCACAATGTGTTGGTGCAGACACCGACCGTGTACTCACCATTGGGGTGACGCTTGTACTGGGTGTAGAAGGTCGCCACACCACTGACCTCAGCCGTCGTCAGACCGAGCTGAGTGGCGCAGAAGTTGACCCCACGACCGGTGATGTATCCATCCACGCTCTGCACCAGGTGCAGCAGCGGCAGCAGGGCGGAGCGTGCTTCCGGGTATTTGACGATGATGAGCGCAGCGTCTGCCTCCATCCGACCGAGCACCTCGGGCTCATAGTCATCCTGGGACGGCTGAAGGGGCGTGTGGTGGTGCACCGGGCCATGCGAAACGGCCTCATGCAGTTGCTCACGGGTATCCCCTGGAGCACCCGCGTCCTGAGTCGTGCTCATCTGTCAACGCCTCCCATCACTGGGTCGATCGATGCGACCGCAACAATGACGTCAGCCACCAGGCCACCTTCGCTCAGCACCGAAGCCGCTTGCAGGTTGTTGAAGGAAGGGTCCCTGAAGTGAGCCCGGAACGGCCTCGTGCCACCGTCCGACACGGCATGCACCGCGAGTTCGCCCTTGGGTGACTCGATGGCGGCGTATGCCTGGCCAGCGGGGACACGGAAGCCCTCCGTCACCAGTTTGAAGTGGTGGATCAGCGACTCCATGGACTCCCCCATGATCTTGCGGATGTGATCCAAGGAGTTGCCCTGTCCGTCGGCGCCGACGCTGAGCTGGGCCGGCCAGGCGATCTTCTTGTCCGCAACCATCACCGGCTGTCCCTCAGAGGCGCGCAGCCGAGCGATCGCTTGCTCCGAGATCTTGACCGACTCCCACATCTCGTCGATGCGGATGCACAAGCGTCCGTAGGCATCCATCGAGTCGCGGGTGATCACTTCGAAGTCGTACGTCTCGTAGCCGCAGTAGGGAGCAGACTTGCGTAGGTCGTGCGGCAACCCGGTGGATCGCAGGATCGGGCCGGTGATGCCGAGCGCCATACAGCCACTCAAACTCAGGTGCCCCACGTCGACGGTGCGAGCCCGCAGCACCGGGTTCGCCAGCAGCAGATCCTCCACCTCGCGCAGACCTCGCTTGAGGTCGACGAGCTCGTCCTCCAGCAGATCCAATGCGCCGGCTGGCAGATCTTGGGCGACTCCACCCGGCCGGATGTACGCGTGGTTCATCCGCAGTCCGGTGGCTGCCTCGAAGAAGCGCAACAAGCGCTCGCGCTCGCGAAAACAAGTTGTCATCACGGTCGTGGCACCCAGCTCCAGACCTCCGGTGCCGAGCGCAATCATGTGTGAACCGATCCGGTTCAACTCCATCGTGAGCACTCGGATGTCGCTGGCTCGCAGCGGAATGTCATCGGTGATGCCGAGCAACTTCTCCACGGCCAGGCAGTAGGCCGTCTCGTTGAAGATCGGGGTGAGGTAGTCCATCCGGGTGCAGAAGGTGGTGCCCTGCACCCAGGTGCGGTACTCCATGTTCTTCTCGATGCCCGTATGCAGGTATCCGATCCCCGCACGAGCCTCACGGACGGTCTCACCATCCAGCTCGAGAATCAGACGCAGCACGCCGTGCGTGGACGGGTGCTGCGGTCCCATGTTGACCACGATGCGCTCTTCGCCGACCGAGGAGATGTCCTCAACGACCTGGTCCCAGTCGCCACCAGTCGCAGTGAACACTGCGCCTGCGTCCGCATCGTCACCGTAGAGGTCTTGGGATTCGGTCGAGTTGGTCTGAGTAGCCATCAGCTGTAACTCCTGCGCTCGTTGGGAGCCGGAATAGTCGCTCCCTTGTATTCCACCGGAATGCCGCCGAGGGGATAGTCCTTGCGTTGCGGATGACCGGGCCAGTCATCCGGCATCAGAATGCGGGTCAGCGCGGGGTGGCCGGTGAAGACGATGCCGAACATGTCGAACGTCTCTCGCTCGTGCCAGTCGGCGGCTGGATAGGTCTGGACGATCGAGGGAATGAACGGGTCCTCATCCGAGCATGTCACTTCGACGCGGATGCGGCGGGATCCATGAGTGATCGACGTGAAGTGATAGACGGCGTGCAACTCCTGGCCGATGTCATCGGGGTAGTGCACTCCGGAGACACCACTGCACATCTCGAAGCGCAGACCGGGAACGTCGCGCAGAGCGCTTGCCACTCGGAGCAGGTGTTCACTGTCCACCCGAAGTGTCATTTCACCGCGATCGATGACCACACCGAGGATCGCTTCGTTGTATGCGTCACCCATGTTCTCAACGAGCAAGTCCGCAATCTCGTCGAAGTGCCCGCCATAGGGACGTTCCGTCGCTCCGGGAAAGAGGACCGGCTGCACCAAACCGCCGTAGCCGCTGGTGTCCAAGCCGAGCGAACTGCCGAACATTCCACGCCGCTCGCCCACCTGAACCGGGGTGGTGACTCCGGGGTCTTGACTGCTGACCATGCCGGCGCCGGTCTCTTGCGAGACGGTGGTGCTGACTTTCTGCTCATCGTTCGCCTCGGGGGCATTGATGCGGTCGATGGTGTTCTTGCCATCGCCTTTGAGATTCTCATCGCCAGCGACTGTCGCGGTCTCAACTTCAGCGACGGCGTCCTTCTTGGCCTCGTCCTCGCTCACGCGAGCAAGCCCTTCATCTCGTGCGTCGGTGTTGCTTCCAGGGCAGCGGCCTCGGCGGCGCGTGCTGCGGCGACCCGGTCGACACCGAACTTCGAGGCCCGGATATGGGTATGCAACTCCAACAGGGCGTTCATCAGCATCTGCGGCCGCGGCGGACAACCGGGTAAGTAGATATCGACAGGCACGATGTGGTCCACACCCTGCACGATCGCGTAGTTGTTGAACATCCCGCCCGAACTCGCGCATACCCCCATCGAGAGCACCCACTTCGGGTTCGGCATTTGGTCATACACCTGGCGCACGACGGGCGCCATCTTTTGGCTGACCCGGC
>JBATUU010000483.1:0-4598 GCA_049671385.1 Ornithinimicrobium sp.
GGCGTCGATAGGAGAGCGGGAGCATGATGATTTGATGGGTAGTTGGCCAGGTGAGAGCACGCTGCGGGTCGAGGACCATGAGTTGCTCCGCGGCGGGCGCAACTACACCGACGACGTGCCCTCTCCGGATGCTCTGCACGCGGTATTCGTGCGGTCGCTGTATCCACACGCGCGCATCTGCTCGATCGATGCCTCGGCAGCGCTCTTGATGCCGGCGGTGGTGGTGGTGTTCACCGCCGATGACCTCCCCCTTGCAACATTGGACCCCGGCGCCGGGGCGGAGGCCATGCGGCGTCCACCGATCGCCGCCGATGTCGTTCGCTTCGTGGGTGAGATCGTCGCTGTCGTTGTTGCGAGCACGCGCTCTGCAGCCGTCGATGCTGCCGAGCTGGTCGATGTGACCTACGACCCGATGGACTGCGTGATCGATCCCGCTCAGGCGCTCTCCGACGCCTCACCTACCCTCTTCGCTGAGTCGGAGAACGGCAACCTGGCCGCTCGCGGAAGCGCAGGCAACTGTGATGGCAGCGCCCTCATCGGTGCCGAGGTCATCGTGCGCGGCCGGTTCGTGAACCAGCGAGTTGCCCCTGTTCCGATGGAACCCGCTGCCGGCCTCGCGGCGCCGGACTCCGAGGACCAGGAGTCGTTCGTGCTGTGGACTCCCACTCAGATGCCTCATCCGCATCGTGATGCCATTGCCGAATGCCTCGGCCTGAACGCTGAGGCTCTGCGCTTGATCGCGCCCGCTATCGGCGGGGGGTTCGGAGCGCGGCTGACGCTGTACCCCGAGACGGTGCTGCTTGTTGCGCTGGCTCAACGGCTGCAGTGCGCTGTTCGATTCGTGGAGTCACGCTCGGAAAGCATGGCGTCGATGACGCACGCGCGAGGTCAGGTGCAACAGGTTGCGCTCGCTGGAACTCGGGACGGTCGGGTCACCGGCCTGGAGACCAGCGTGATCGCGGATGCTGGTGCCTACCCTGCCGGTGCCGCGCATCTACCGTCATTGACGAGTTTGATGGGTTGTGGTGTCTACGACATCGCCAACGTCGACTTCCGTTATCAGGTGGCTGTGACCAATACGACCCCGGTCGGCGCCTACCGCGGTGCTGGACGACCTGAGGCCACTGCCTTGCTCGAACGCGCGATGGATCTGTATGCGACTGAGATCGGGATCGACCCGGCTGAGGTCCGGCGCCGGAATTTCATCTCCGCGCAGCCGCACACGACGCCGACGGGTGCAGACTACGACTCCGGAGACTACGCAGCTGCACTCGATACTGTGCTCGAAGCGGCTAACTACAGCGCGCTGCGCGTCGAGCAGGCGGCTCGACGCGCACGAGGTGAGACCTTCCAACTCGGCATCGGACTGTGCAGCTACGTCGAATGGACCGGGTTCGGGAGCGAGCACGCAGCATGTGAGATCGGCAACGACGGCGTGGCGACTGTCCTGAGCGGGACCTGCTCCAACGGTCAAGGGCATGAAACTGCCTACGCCCAGTTGGTCTGTGGGCTCCTCGGCGTTGCCATGGACAGTGTTCGCGTCATCCAAGCCGACACAGCCCGCGTGGCACGGGGCCTGGGCACAGGAGGCTCGCGTTCATTGCAGATCGGAGGCAGCGCCGTCAGTTCTGCGGCCTCCGCCGTGCTCGCCCAGGCGAAGGACCTCGCCGCACGGGAGCTCGAGGCAGATGTTCAGGACATCTGTGTGTACCCCGGAACGGGTCTCGGTGTCATCGGAGCGCCGGGAACAGCCATCCCCTGGAGCCGCCTCGCCCGCGCAGCCGGGGGCAGCCAGCTCCGAGCCGAGAGCGACTACACAGCGGAAGGATCCACCTACCCCTTCGGAGCTCACCTTTCGGTGGTTGAGGTCGACATCGAGACGGGTGCTCCACGGCTGCTCCGGCATGTCACGGTCGATGACGCGGGAACCATCATCAACCCCAGGCTGTTCGAGGGGCAGGTGCATGGCGGCATAGCGCAAGGCCTCGGCCAGGCACTCTTCGAGGAGGTCGTCTTCGACGAAGCGGGCACCAACATCACTGGCTCGCTTGCGTCATACGTGCTCCCTGGAAGCCGTGACCTGCCCCACTTCGACACGCATCGGACACAGACACCGACCCCTCGCAACACGCTCGGTGCCAAAGGTATTGGTGAGGCCGGTACGACCGGCGCCACTGCCGCCGCGTGGAACGCCGTCGTCGACGCCGTCTCATACCTCGGTGTCCGCAACATCGACATGCCGACAACTCCACAGCGGGTATGGGAGGCGATCAGCGAGGCCAAGAAGAGCGCTCGAGGCTCACCCGCCGAACTGGCCGCGAGGGTATAGCGGGCATAGGCTGTCGAGGCTCACCCCGAGCGATCCGTCAATGGAGGTAACCTATGTGCCGAGTGCTCGCGTTCATCGGGCCGGAGACTCCGTTGGAGAATCTGCTCCTGACCCCGGCGAATAGCCTGGTCAACCAGTCCCTCGACCCCGAACGGCACCCGGAGCTGCAGTTGGCAGGGTGGGGGTTCGGCGCGTGGAGCGAGCACCTGTTGAAGCCGGAGGCCCCGTTCATCTACCGCCGGCCGATGGCCGCCTTCTATGACGACAACCTCGAGCGTGTCGTCCCGAGCCTGCAGGCCAGCACGATGCTGGCACACGTCCGAGCAGCAGCCTACGACGCGAAGGTCGTCTTGGCCGACGAGAACTGCCACCCCTTCTCCTTCGCGCAGACCCCATGGATCGTCGCCCAAAACGGCTATCTACCGCAATGGCAGTTGCTGCAGCGTGAGCTCTTGGCGCACTGCAAAGACACCTACCTGAAGCAGATGGCAGGCACCACTGACACGGAGTTTCTGTATGTACTCCTGCTCTCGCTGCTGGCGGGCGACAGCGACGAAGACGTCCAGCGTGCGGTCGAGGAGATGGTTGCACTCATCGCCGCAGCAATGAAGGCCCTCGACCTCCCGGGCCTGACGAAGCTGAAGATGGCGTTGGTATCCCAAGACCGCATCATCGGTATCAACACCGGTCTCGGGCTTCAGGGGGAGAAGAATCCGACCGGCGATTGGGAACAGCTTCGCGAGTCCGAGCCAGGCACGGACGAGTTCTCCTTGTCGATGCTTCTGGAGCCCATGTACCTCTTGATGGGTCGCAACTTCGGCAAAGATGAGACGACCTACGACTTTGAGACCTGCGATGAGGATGAGGCAACAGGCGCCATCTTCGCCTCAGAGGCCCTGACCGATGACACCGACGGGTGGTCGTACGTGGACTTTGGCGAGATCCTGTTCCTGACCAACGACGGTGAACGAGTCACCAAAAGCGTCAACACACTGTCGGTGTAGCCGCGCCCGGGGCCACCTTCGGATGGGGCGATGTCGGGCCGAATCGGTCCGAGTTGCCGACGGCAAGCCCTGATAGGGGCTGCCCACTCTCCGTGCGTGTGCCTTGTGGGCACGCCACCACGGAACGGTCGACGCGCAGAGATACGTGCCCTTGGCCGGGCCGCGCTACCCCACTGTGGCGCCGAGCAGCGTGTGTTGAATCCCTCTTTGTCTCGTTGCCTTAAGGCGGCGGTGTGACATAGTCCGTCCCGGCTGCTGATCGATCACGGGTACTTCTTGACGAGAGCGCCACCGATGGCGGCCATGTGGTCTCGAACGCTCTGGGGGCTGCTGATCTCGAGCCACTCCACGAGTCCGGCGAGGTGGCCCGCGAGCCCGTACTCACTCGGACCGCGGATCACGACGCTGATGCGCCCGTCGTCGCGTGTGTCTGTGATCTCGAGGTCGTCGCCCATGGCCACCTTGAGGAAGCTGAGTCCATCCGGAGCGCAGGTCGCGTGGACCTCCACTGGGGTCCGCTTGCGGTCGACATCGTCGGCGATACCACGCCAGCTCTCGGCCAGATCGAAGTCGTGGCCGCGGTGGACGGGTTGCTCGGTCCGGTCAACGGATCGGACGCGGTCGATCCGGAAGGTGCGCTGGCCAGTATCGGTGTGGGCGACGAGGTACCAGGAGCGACCCTTGGACACTATGCCGAGAGGGTGGACGGTTCGCTCGGTCTGGGATCCCGTGCGGTCAACGTACCCGAGTCGCACCTGCACGCCGCGGATCACGGCGTCCTGCAGGTCATCGAGAAAGCGAGGAGCTCCCGCAACGGCACCCGCTGAGCCCCACGGGTGAGGGTCTTGGATAAGCGAGGACGCGGTGGCCTCGGCTTGCGCTCGGAAGGGTTCGGGAAGGGCGCGGACGAGCTTGCGCAAAGCGGTCTTCACGGCTGGCGTTGCCGCCGCAGCAGGTCCAGCGACCAGGAACAGGGCCCTGGCTTCGCTCGCGGTTAGCCCGGACAGGTCGGTCCGGGCACCACCGAGAAGCCGCCACCCACCCCCTCGACCCTGGATCGCGTAGACCGGGATACCGCTCGCGGACAGGGCGTCGAGGTCTCGCCGGGCCGTGCGCTCGGAGACTTCGAGCTCCTTGGCGACCTCGGCTGCCGTGACCTGCTCGCGCCGTTGCAGCATCAGGAGGATCGCCACCAGACGGTCAGCTCTCATACTGGTGATTCTCTCGCAAAAACCGGTCAGAAGGTGACCGGTATAGGTTCTTAG
>JBATUU010000484.1:0-3280 GCA_049671385.1 Ornithinimicrobium sp.
GCTCCAAGTGGTGGACAACCCTGATCAGTACAACCAGATGTTCACGATGCACGGCACGATCATGCTGCTGCTCTTCGCCACACCTCTGTTCGCGGGATTCGCGAATGCGCTGATGACGCTACAAATCGGCGCGCCCGACGTGTCTTTCCCGCGGTTGAACATGTTTGCCTACTGGCTCTACTTGTTTGGCGGGCTGATCGCAGCGGCTGGATTCTTGACACCAGGTGGTGCTGCTTCCTTCGGGTGGTTCGCTTACCAACCCTTGGCCGGTGCGGCGCACAGCCCCGGTCTCGGTGGTGACCTGTGGGTGATGGGCCTGGCCCTTGGAGGATTCGGCACCATCCTGGGTGCGGTCAACTTCATCACAACGATCATTTGCATGCGCGCCCCGGGAATGACGATGTTCCGCATGCCGATCTTCACGTGGACCGTGCTCGTGACGTCGCTGTTGGTCATCATGGTCTTCCCAGTGCTTGCGGCGGCGCTCTTCGGCATGGCGGCCGACCGGATGCTGGATGCACAGATCTTCAATCCTGAGTTCGGCGGGGCAATGCTCTGGCAGCACTTGTTCTGGTTCTTCGGTCACCCTGAGGTCTACATCATTGCGTTGCCGTTCTTTGGATTGATCTCAGAGGTCATCCCGGTCTTCAGCCGTAAGCCGCTCTTCGGCTACAAGACATTGGTCTTCGCGACCATTGCCATTGCGGCCCTGAGCATCAGTGTGTGGGCTCACCACATGTACGCCACGGGAGCAGTGCTGCTGCCGTTCTTCGCGGTCATGACCATGTTGATCGCGGTGCCCACCGGAGTGAAGTTCTTCAACTGGATCGGCACTATGTGGGGTGGGACGTTGGTCTACGCGACCCCCATGATCTGGTCTATCGGGTTCTTGGTGACCTTCTTGTTCGGTGGTCTGACCGGTGTCATCCTGGCTAGCCCTGCCTTGGACTTCCACCTGAGCGACTCCTACTTCGTCGTCGCGCACTTCCACTATGTGGTCTTTGGCACGGTGGTGTTCGCGATGTTTGCTGGCTTCTACTTCTGGTGGCCGAAGTTCACTGGTCACATGCTTGATGAGCGGCTTGGCAAGATTCACTTCTGGCTGCTGTTCATCGGCTTCCACGGCACCTTCTTGATCCAGCATTGGCTAGGTGTCTATGGAATGCCGCGACGCTACGCCGACTACCTGGTCGAAGATGACTTCACCTGGATGAACCAGATCTCCACCGTCTTTACCTTCGTCCTAGCCATCTCGACGTTGCCGTTCCTCTACAACGCCTGGAAGAGCTTCCAGGGCCCTAAGGTCGAGGTGGATGACCCTTGGGAGTACGGAATGTCGCTGGAGTGGGCTACTTCGTGTCCGCCCCCGCGCCACAACTACGTATCCATCCCGCGAATCCGTTCGGAGCGGCCCGCCTTTGACTTGCACCACCCCAACGTGGCAACGCTGGAGAGTCCTGAGCCAGACAAGGACGTGATGGAGCAGTTGGTAGGGGGGCCGGCTACAGATCAGGAGGGTGATGTTGGCACCGAGTATGGTGGCGAACATGGCGATGGCAAGCACTGACCCGGCGAACTGACAGGACAGCGACCATGCAAGCAGAAACGAAACTCTTCGCTATCTTGATTCCGTTCTTTGTCGTGATGTCCGTGATCTACGCCTACTTCACCGGTCTCGGCGAGTGGGTCGGCATTGTCGGTCTGGTGTTGACTGCCTGTCTGTGTGGCTTCGTAGCCTTCTACTTGTGGTTGACGGCTCGCAAGATCGACGAGCGTCCGGAGGACCGTCTGGATGGGGAGATCGCTGAGGCTTCGGGAGACTATGGATTCTTCAGCCCGCACTCGTGGTGGCCTCTGTGGTTGGGGCTTGCTTCGGCTGTGCTCTTCTTGGGTGTAGCTGTGGGTTGGTGGTTGTTCATCATCGCTGCGCCATTTGCGATCTGGGCCACGATCGGTTGGACGTTCCAGTACTTCCGCGGCGAGCACGCAGTCTGACCCCTATCGCGCACGCGCCCTCTGAGGGATTGTTGTGCCTGCCAGCAGAGGGGATGGGCATGAGGGCTGCCTGTCTGCATGATCTAGCTCCTGTGTGAAGGTGACGGGGGTGGCTCCGCAGTACTTGGCGTGCTTGGTGACGCGCAACCTGCCGCTTTCCCTGGCGTTGGCTGTAGCGGCGGACCTAGCCACCTTCGACCCAGCGGATTTCTGCCGCCCGAGCGCGGTTTCGATGAGCGCCCATCTCTCGTAGTCGCCGGGGATGCTCATCGGTTGCGCCTCGTTTCGATGTTCTCCGTGATGGCGGAGACACGCACTTGCTAGGCGAATCGCTTCACCCCATGGGCGTAGTTGGCGATGTCACCGGAATTCACGAGGGAGTAGCCCAGTTGGTAGTCCCAGCCGCGTCGTTGTGTCACGCGCTCGGCTTGGACTTCTCCTCGGTGTTGCGTGAGGCTATTGAGCCGCCGGCAACGGGGCCGTCTGAAACTCTCGGCTGAGGATCTTTTCGTGGATGCCCATTGCTTCGATGGCTGGCACGTCGGCGTCGAAGAGCAGTGTTGCGTGGTCGGGTAGCCAGAGGGCGCGCTCGGTGAGGTCGGGTGTGCGCTGGGCACCCCACTGCCCGTAGAGCTTTCCTTGGCGCGGCACCGCTCCTGACAGCGCGCAACTGCTGAAACTCACATCTGCGATGCCGAGGAGACCGTTCGCGCGCATGGGTGGCTTCAGAGCTTGGTGTGACACCACGGGCTCTTGACAGTAGTTCGCTATTCAAAGGCCATCGCGATCGCTCTTGCTCGCGCTGTGGCAACCACGCCTCAAACCAACCTGCCCCGACTGCGAAGAGAAGGTACTGGAGATCTCGCAGAGCCCTCCAGATTGCTAGGGGGTCTGGGATCAAGCCCATCCCAGTTCGTGAAGTCGCTCGTCGTCGATACCAAAGTGATGAGCGATCTCGTGGACAACGGTGACTGTTATCTCCTCGATCAACTCTGTGCGGTCGGCGCACATACGTGTGAGTGGGCCTCGGAAGATGGTGATTCGGTCGGGGAGATCAGCGCCTGCATGGTCTCGTTCGGTGAGTGGAGTGCCGTCGTAGACGCCCAATAGCTGGGGATCGTCTGCCGGCGGTTCGTCTTCGACGAAGAAGACCACATTATCGAGCTGGTCGAGCAGGCCCTGAGGTACCTCGTCCAGGGCGTCGGCAACGGCCGCCTCGAACTCTTCTTCGGTCATGAGTTCACTCTCGCTCAATCCCATAATGGTGATCACATCCATACAGAAC
>JBATUU010000485.1:0-9938 GCA_049671385.1 Ornithinimicrobium sp.
TGCCCTTGATGGCGATCGCGTTGACGGCTCGGGGGACCCGCAAAGACGAAGAAGCCGGCCGCCTGGAGTTGCTTCTGGCCGCCCGGATCGGCCGGCACGCCCCGATCATGTCGGCGATCCTGGTCGCGACTGCGGCTCTGACGCTCACCGGTCTGGGGTGCGCAGTGGCGATGATCGCAGTGGGTGTCGAGGTCGGCGGGGCAGTGCTCTATGGGGCGGGGATTGCTGCCTTGGGCTACGTCTTCGTCGGGATCACCGCCGTCGCGGCGCAGGTGGTCGAGCACAACCGCTCGGTATGGGGCATCGGTCTGGCCCTCGCCGTTGCCAGCTACCTCCTTCGCGGGATCGGCGCCACCAGTGACAACGCCTTGATGTGGCTTTCACCGTTGGGATGGATCGACGAGCTCCGCCCGTTCGGTGAAGCGCGGGCGTGGCCGCTGCTGCTGGCGCTCGCTGCCGGCACCGTGTTCATCGCCGCTGCTTTCTGGCTGAGCACCCGGCGTGACGTGGGCAGTGCCCTGGTGAAGGCCCGTGCCTCCAAGCCACACGCGTCCGCCTTCCTGCAAAGCCCGATCGGGCTGGCCTGGCACGAGCACCGAGGAGCAACCATCGGGTTTGCGATCGGTGCGGCCGTGATGATGGCGACCTACGGATCGCTGACCAGTGAGATCCTTGACGCCCTGGCAGACAACCCCGCGCTCGGTCAGATGATGGGCGCCGACGCGTCAGTAGGTGATGCGCTGCTGGCCCAAGTGCTTTCGACCTTTGTGATGATGCTGGCCATGCTGGTGGCCGCCTTTGCCGTGCTGGCGATCGGGTCGTTGCGCACCGAGGAGGACGGTGGCCGCCTGGAGGCGCAGTTGTCCGGCGAGCGGTCCCGGTGGGCCTGGCTCGGAGTGCACGTCCTCGTCGTGGCAGTCGGCATGATCATTGTTGGCTCTGTAGGCGCGGCGACCTTGGCGTGGTCAACTGCCGCCTCGACCGGCGATGATCGCTGGATCGGCGAGGTCCTGCGGGGCGCGGCGGTGTATGCACCTGCGGTGCTGGTCTTCTTGGCGCTGGTGGTGCTGTTGTTCGGGTTGATTCCACGGCTACGGATCCTGGGCTGGGTGGCTTTCGCGCTGGCTGCGGTGCTGGCATACCTCGGTCCTGGTTTCGACCTTCCACAGTGGCTGGTCAACGGCTCTCCGTTCCAGAGTGTGGGGACCAACGTGATCGATGAAGGCATGGACCGACTTGGCGGTCTCATCTTGCTGGCGCTGGCGGCTGTGGCCCTGGCGGCAGGGTTCGTAGGATTCCGCGGTCGGGACATCCCCCGGATGTGAGCCACACGCGAGAAAAACACCACAGCCTTCACGTGCCATTGCACTCGCGAGCACCCAAAGTGACCGCGAGGAGTGCCTCTGGAGCCGGTTTCGCGAGCATTTAGACCTCTCGACGTCCCCGGTATGCGAAACGTGGAGTGGGTCCACCTGGCCGGAGTTTCAGGGTCGGGTGTCAAGCACACGAGCACACCTGGGAAACTTAGGCAGTGAGCCCCTCCACCTCCTCGAATCTGCCGCAGAGCACCGATGTCCTCGTGGTGGGTGCCGGCCCGGCCGGATCGGCTGCCGCCGCCTGGTCCGCGGAGTTCGGCCACGACGTGGTGTTGGCCGACGCAGCGACCTTTCCGCGGGACAAGAGTTGCGGGGATGGGCTGACGCCACGGGCGATTGCCGAGTTGGAGCGGCTGGATCTCGCCGACTGGGTGCGTTCACACGCGGTCAACTACGGCCTGCGAGCCCATGGCTTCGGCCAGATTCTGGAGCTGCCCTGGCCCGGAGGGTCGCTCCCTGATCATGGCTCGGCCGTGCCGCGCACCGAGTTAGACGACCGTATCCGAACTGCGGCGCTGGACCGCGGGGCGCTAGGCCTCCAGGGCGCTCGGGCGGTGGACGTCGAGCGCGAAGGCGACCGGGTCAGCGGAGTGGTGTTCGAGATGGCAGGGGAGGGCAAGACGCGGCATACCGTCCGGTGCAACAGTGTGGTCGTGGCCGACGGGGTGCGCTCGCAACTGGGCCGCGTGCTCGGTCGCGAATGGCACCGCGAGACGGTGTACGGGGTGGCCGGTCGTGCTTACATCGACTCTGAGCGCTCGGACGACCCGTGGATCTCCTCGCACCTGGAACTGCGCGGAGTGCAGGGTGATCTGCTCTCTGGGTATGGCTGGATCTTCCCGTTGGGCGGCGGACAGGTCAACGTCGGGGTCGGTACGCTGGCGACGTCCAAGCGTCCGGCAAACATCCAACTGCGTCCCTTGATGCAGTTCTATGCCGACGAGCGTGCGCCGGAGTTCGGGTTGTCCGGGCCGTTGCGGGCACCGACGTCGGCATTGTTGCCGATGGGCGGGGCGGTCTCGGGGGTCGCTGGAGCGAACTGGGCGTTGATCGGTGATGCTGCGGGGTGCGTGAACCCGTTGAACGGTGAGGGCATCGACTACGGCATGGAGACCGGCCGGCTGGTCGCGCAAAGCATTGCCGACGGCGACGTCCTGGGTCGGGTCTGGCCGGCTCTGCTGAAGGATCACTACGGCGAGGCATTCTCCATCGCTCGACGGCTGGCTGGTCTCGTGACGGTGCCACGAGTACTTCCGGCGCTTGGCCCCATCGGTATGCGCTCGACCTGGATGATGACACTCGCGTTGCGTTGGATGGGCAACCTGATCACTGACGAGGACCGTGACATCGCCGCTCGCCTCTGGCGACTCGGAGGCAAGGGCTCAGTGACGATGGATCACCGCCCGCCCTTCCTCTGAGGCACGCTGGCTGGCAAGGACGGAGCAGAGCGTGGCGGTTGAGCGGACAACTGCCACGTTGTCGAGAGCCCTCATTGAGACGTGGGCAGTCCTTACCACGACGTCTTCAGAGACGTTCGTCGCGCCTGAAGAAGGTGTAGCGGGCCGCCACGTGACCTGAATTGTGAGAAATCTGTTAGAGGCTAAGGGGTGCAGTGCTTTTCATTCCAAGTGTGCGGGTCGGGCACTAGAAATGCAAAAGGAATCCATAGCCAAACGTAAGGCTTATTGAGAAGTTATCTTTAACAAGAATTTACCCAGGCGAGCGATAAAAAGCGGAAATAGTGTGTCAAAGTAGGTGCCGGCAACTGCGGTATCTATTGATGGAGTCGATCCCGTGTCATCACACTTCCTCAGGAGACTCCTATGCCCAAAACACGCCAATTTGTTGGAGCAACCACTGCTGCAGCCTTTCTCACCATCGGCCTGACCGGGGCCCTGCCGTCTTCGGCAGCCCCCGGTGACACCGAGTGCACTGCCGCTCAAAGCGCTTTCACCTCCAACTTCGGACAGGGCGTTGACGCCGCACTGCTCGCCGACTTGGAAGTCGCCCTTGCCGTCGCTGTCGAGGCGCAAGCATCCATAGACGGCGTCCTAGATCTGCAGGCGGATGTGATTCCGGCCCTCGAGGCGGATCTTGCTGTGGCTCTGGCCGACGTGGCCGATCTGCAGGCCCAGCTGGATGCAGCCCTGGCCGCTGACGTGGGCGCCGTAGATGCTCAAGCAGCTCTGGACGCGGCAATCGCCAATGCGGATGTCGCGGCCCAGGATGTGCTGAATGCACAAGTAAGTCTCGATGATGTGCTGACCGCTCAGGCGGTGGCCGACGCCGACGTCGATGCCGCGCAACTGGCGCTCGAGGCTGCCGCAGCAGTGGCAGCGGACTCCGATGCCCTGGCGTTGCAGGACGCACTCGTCACCGCTGAGCTTGACCTCGACGTGGCCGACGAGGGGGTGGCCACCGCTCAGGCAGCGCTGGAGGCCGCCATATTAGGCGGTGACCTCACCGCGATCGCCGACGCTCAAGTCGCCCTGGATCTTGCGCTGGGCGCTCAGGCGACGGCACTGGCCGTCGTCGTCGACGTTCAGGCGGCACTCGACGCGGCCCTCGCGGCCGATCAGGCGGTCCTGGATGCCCAAGCAGACCTCGACGCAGCGCTCGTCTCGGCTGAAGCCTTGGCAGCAGCGGTAGTGGACGCCCAAGCCGTTCTTGACGACCTACTCGTCATCCAGGCTGCTCTCGACGCGGAGGTGGTGGCTGCCCAGGCTGCGCTAGAGGCGGCCGTGGACGTCGCAGCGGAGTTGGACGCGGTGGCGCTGCAGATCGATGTCGATGCCGCCCTTGACGTTGTGGATGAGATCAACATCGAACTCGAGGCCACCGGGGTGCTGATCAACGATGCTCTCGACGCGGCGAACACCCTCCTGATCGACGCGCTGGCGGACATCGCCGATATCGAGGTGGCGCTCAATCTCGACTCGGACGAGGCCAGCTTCGACGCCGACCTCGAGGCGGTTGTCCTCGCGTGTGCTGGTGCCACCGATCCGACGGTCGTCATCGAGGGTGACACGGTGATCACTGAGGGCGGCTCGGTCTTCATCGAGATCGGGTCAGATTCCGGCGCAACGCCCGGAACGGCTGGTACCCCCGGTACGGCTGGTACCCCCGGTACGGCTGGTACGCCGGGAACCACGGCCAACCCACGGTCCAGCTACACCCCGAGCCCACGGTCAAGCACCAGCCCGAGCGCAGGTTCGGGGTACACCCCGAGCACTGCTTCGCGATCCGCATACAAGCCGGCACAGCCGGCCCGTGCGGTTTCGGCCAGAGCTCACTACACCGGCTAAGGATCGGCCCGTCAACGCCGTGGCCGATCGAGCACTTGGCTGTGATCGGCCACGGCATACCCCTCAGTAGGGAGTTCACATGCCTCTTCGTCGCGTTCTGTGTGCGCCAGTCTGCGCTTCGATTTTGCTACTCGGTTCCGGCTGCAGTCCTCCTGCCGACCCCGCAGGCTCGAATGCCTCGACATCAGCCAGCGCCACCTCCGCGGGTGCAGAGGATGACCGCGCGGACCGTGTCAGCACGACAATGGGAGCCCCGGAACACTCGCGTGGCACCCTCGTTGCCACAGCGA
Source organism: Ornithinimicrobium sp. (assembly GCA_049671385.1). Lineage (GTDB taxonomy): Bacteria > Actinomycetota > Actinomycetes > Actinomycetales > Dermatophilaceae > Ornithinicoccus. Next base: position 4,972 of record JBATUU010000485.1, read on the forward strand.
ACGGTCCGGAAGTAGCGGTCTTTACGACGTTGGAGGGCGAGGTCGCCGACACTTTCCCGAACCCGACATCGACCGACGTGCCTGCGACGTTCATGGTCATCTCGCAGGAGAAGAACTGGGTAGAGGTGCAGCTGCCGATCCGCCCACACGGCGGCACCGGGTGGGTCCGCGCCAAGGACGTTGAGTTGACGGAGGTGTCCTACTCGCTCAAAGTCTCGACGGCGGATAGGACGCTGGACCTCTATCGCTTCGACGAGCTGATGGAGAGCTTCCCGGTGGCCACGGGCACTGGCGGCACCCCAACGCCGAAGGGCACGTTTTATCTCACCGAGCTGATCACTCCGACCAACGAGGGGTACGGGCCGTTCGCGTACGGCGTCTCAGCGTTCTCTGAAGAGTTGACCGACTTCGGGGGCGGTCCCGGACAGATCGGTCTGCATGGCACCGACGATCAGGAGTCGCTTGGTCGCGCGGCCAGCCATGGTTGCATTCGAATGTCCAATCCATCCATCACCAAGTTGTCGGCGCTCCTCCCGCTCGGCACGCCGATCGAAATTAGCTAGCGAGGTGGCACAGGCTGCGTTGTCGACGCGCAACGGATCCGGTAACGGTGGGCCCCGTGGGACTCGAACCCACAACCTACGGATTAAAAGTCCGCAGCTCTGCCAATTGAGCTAGGGGCCCTGCGCGTTTGATCACCTCGAAACATGCGCGCGACTACGGTACAGCGGATCTTTGGCCCGGCGAACCGGATATGCCTCGACCACGCTGCCGACGGACCGCGCTCACGGGACGTCGCACCCGCCTGGGCCACAGTGAGTCGCGTCCACGGAGTCGTGTCCACGCGCGGCGGGCACGCTGATCAGCTGCGGCGCGCGGTCCGCGATGGCGCGCTCAATCGTCTCGACGAATACCTCGACCGGCTGTGCGCCGGAGATGCCATAGCGCCCGTCGATGACCGTGAAGGGGACACCGGTGGCGCCGTAAGCCTGCGCTTGCGCTTGGTCGTGCTGGACCTCGCGCTGGTATGCCTGCGAGCCCAGCACATCATCGACCCGAGGCGCCGGGATACCCACTTCGACGGCGAGCTCTCTCAAAACGGCCGAGTCGGAGATATCGATGCCCTGCGTGAAGTAAGCCGCCAAGAGACGCTCCTTGAGCCGATCCTGCAGGTTGGCGCAGGGGCCGGTGCCTCGAAGATCATCGTCGCGGCTCTCATCGGCGGCGTCTGGACGCCGGTCGGCACGGGCCCCCTCAACCCGCTCTGCGTTCTCCATCTCTGCGGCGAGGTGCAACAGGCGATGAGCATCTGTCGTGTTACCGACGCGGGCGTCTTCGAGGTGAAAGTCCAGCCCTTCACCGGCGGCCACCTCGGTCATCTGAGCGCTCATTGCTGCGCCTGCCGATGGCCCGCCGCCATATTTGCGACCCAGGTGCTCTGCGACTGAGGTTCCATGGCCGGATTCGCCAGGGCGCGGGGCGGAAGGATCCAACTGAAAGGACCGCCACCGGACCTGCACGTCACCGAGCACCGATCCCTCGGGCCCACTGCGAGCGAGTGCGGACTCCAAGCGCCGCTTGCCGATGTAGCACCAGGGGCAGACCACGTCGGACCACACCTCGATGAGGAGCGGGCCGTTGGCTAGCGAGGACAAGGACGGTGTGGTCATGCAGGCTGTAACGCGCGAGATCCTCGGTCATGTTCCTCTCAGATGGCGGCGGTGGGAGCCACGTTGTCAGTCAGCAGCGATCAGTCCCGGCCAGTTCCTGCAGGGCATCCATCGCTGTCCCAACCTGCGCTCGCGGCACCAGGATGTGGTCGTGGTGGTAGCCCGCCAACACGTTGCAACTGACCCCCGCCTCGGTGAGCGCCGTGGCAATTGCGGAGGTGAGCCCGACGGCGTCCAACGCTGAGTGCACAGTCAAGGTGATCCAACCGGCGACAAAGTCATACCTGAGGTCTGCCGCGTCGGCGTCTTCGCGTCTCATCACCAGCGTGATGCCCTCGGGCTCACGCACGAGCGCCTCATGCGGGGGGAGTGTGGCCACATTGGCCCTGCCAACGAAGGTGTAGACGAAGTCACCCTGCCGCAGCACCGGCTCCATGCCCTTGATCAGTTCATCGAGTGCCGTCAGTCCCGCCATCACTGACTGCGTCCTTCTCCTGTGGCGAGTGCAGCCAAGACAGCCTCGGCGTATGCGCACTCCGCGTCCTCATGCCCGATGGCTGGGTGCCCAACATCGGGACGCAGGTGCACCGCATACCTGCCGTCGTCGTCGCGGTTCAAGGACACGAATGCCTCGCCCAAGATCGCGCGCATCTGATCCTCCCGTGGCAGCCACAGAGTGTCCTCGAGGTCGACCGAGTCCAACGCCCACTCGGCCACTCCGTTGAAGCCGATCACCGAACCACCCACGAAGTTCTGGATGTCGACGGTCATGTCCGCCAGGTAGAACACTTCGCCGACGATGCCCTCGGTGTCCACAGTGAATCGATCCCCGGGCAGCGGTGACCACAGCACCCCATGGGTATGCAGGGCACGCGCGAGTTCAACAGTGATCATGCCCCTATCTTCGCAAAGTCGCCGCAATGCCCTGGCCGACGGGCCGTGCAGAGCTCATGCGTCAAGGCTCGATGGGTGCGGGTTCGTGACTTCGCGGAGAGCACAAGTTGATCCACCCCTGGGCCAGCTGCAGCGCCGATAATGAGAGACTACGAGAAAATTTGTTGCCCGTGGCGCCGAGAGGTGAAGAGTGAGCGAACTGGACTTGGTGCAGGTCGTGACCGACGAAGTTGTGCTGGTGGACGAAGCCGGTCAGGGCCGAGGGTCCGCTCCGCGCGCAGGAGTCCACACAACCCAGACCCCCTTACACAGGGCCTTTTCCGTGTACCTCTTCGATAGTCACGGCCGCACGCTGATCACGCGTCGCGCCCTCTCGAAGGTGGCGTGGCCTGGAGTGTGGAGCAATTCCTGTTGTGGACATCCCCGGCCTGGAGAGTCGACGACTGAGGCGATCGAACGCAGGGTGGGCGAAGAGCTCGGGGTGGCGGTTCGTGACCTGGCTGTGCTCTTGCCGGACTTCCGTTATCGAGCCGTCGATGCCAGCGGCATCGTCGAGAACGAGGTGTGCCCCGTCTACATGGGTTGGGTGGATGAGGAGCCGAGCCCTGACCCGGGCGAAGTCATGGAGTACGCCTGGGTGCCATGGGTCGATGCGGCCGAGGCCCTAGAGCGGGCCCCTCAAGTGTTCAGCCCGTGGATGGGCCTGCAGGTGCCCTTGCTCACTCGTGACCTGCCCCTGCAGCACCATGCCCGGACGAAGGCCGTTCCGCCTGAGGAAATTCCGGCTGTCGAAGACACCTTGAGCACAGTCGACGATGTGCTGTGGGCGCAGGTGGGGTGGGCTCAATCCGTGTGGGCATCCACGGGCTTGCAGCCAGAGGACGATGAAGTCTTAGACAAGGACCTGCCAACGTGGCTGGGTGATCTCGTCGCTGGCAGCGGAAAGCTGCTGCGTCCCCGGATGTGCCACTGGGGCTACGTGGCCGCCGGCGGTGTCAAGAACACTGCGCCGTATGCCCACCTCTGCGATGTGGCTGCTGCCCTGGAGTTGCTCCACATCTTTGCGTTGATCCATGACGATGTGATGGATGAGTCGCCGTGGCGACGGGGTCGCCCATCGGCCCAGGCTGAGGCCCGAGAGTTGCACCGGCAGGCCGCTCACCACGGTAGCGCCAGCCGGTTCGGCGACAACGTGGCGATCCTCTTGGGCGATCTCGCCCACATGCAGGCTGACCGGCTGGTCTCCGGTCTACCGGAGACTTTCCGCAACTCCTGGCATGAGTTGTGCGCCGAACTGATCGCCGGTCAGGGGGCGGATCTGACGGGGGCCGCAGCAGCGGCGCGGTCTTATGAGCAGGCTGACCGGGTCGCCCGCCTGAAGTCTGGGTCCTACACGATCGAGCGCCCGCTGCTCCTAGGCGCCCTCGCCGGTGACATTGACCCGCACGGCCAGCGGGCCTTGCGGGCCTACGGCCGCCGACTGGGCTCAGCCTTTGCGCTGCGAGACGACATTCTGGGGGTATGGGGTGATCCAGCCATCACCGGCAAACCGGGTGGTGATGACTTGCGCTCCCGCAAGCCCACAGTGTTATGGCTGATGGCGCAGGAGAGCGTGACGGGCCCTGGGGCGGCGGCGCTTCAGCGAGTGGGGACACCACAAGAGCGTCCGGAGGATGTCTCGATCGCGCAGCAGGCGATGATCGACGCCGGTCTCAGAGACACGAGCGAACGCCGTGTCGATGACTTGGTGGAAGGAGCCCTAGCGGATCTGCAGACAGGGGCTCTCACGGCTCAGGGGATCGAAGGACTGACCGAGATGGCCGAACGGGTGGCGTGGCGTGAGGCCTGAACGCTCACACTCTACGACGGACCGAGTCCGATCGGATGATCCGGTACCGGTGCGACTCAGCGGTCGTGCGCTCCTGACCTGCTTCGATCAGTTCGTCCGGCTCAACTTGAGGGGTGTCTGGGTGCGCGGCGACATCCCCCGTGGTCCCGTCGTCTGGGCGATCAACCACCACCACTGGTGGGACGCTTTCGCCTCTGGCTCGGTGTTGCGCACTGCCGGGCAACACCCGACAGTGCTGGTCTCGGACAAGAATCTTGCCTCGTTCACGTTGTTGAACTGGATCGACGCAGTTCCAGCTGGACACCCTGAGCAGGCAGTTGCAGCATTGCGTGCCGGCCGCACGGTGATCATCATGCCCGAGGGGGCGATGCTCGCTCCCGGCGCGTTGGGCCCACTGCGTGGCGGGGCCGGCCGGATTGCCGCAGCTGCAGGGGTGCCCCTGTTGCCGGTGGCGCTGCGCGTGGTGTTGCGCTCGTCTCAGCATGCTGAGGTGTACATCGATATCGGCGCTGCCGTGGATGCCGATTCCCTTGCGCCAGTCCTGGGGCAAGCAC
>JBATUU010000486.1:0-7194 GCA_049671385.1 Ornithinimicrobium sp.
ATGCCCATCTGACCGGCCATCGACACCTTGCGGGCCAACTGCCAGGATGAGACGGCGACGCCCATACCGCCTTGGATGATCACGGGCCGAGTTTTCGGAGCCACAAAGGCCTCCTTTGATTCAGGGGTGTGAAGACCTACGGAGGCGTAACCTTCGCAGTCGTAAGTTCCGGATGCGTAACCTACGGTAGCGTAAGTTAGCGGATCAGTCGCGTTCAGCAGCGCTGACGACGACGCCGTCATCAACAAGAGTGAATCGGACATGCGACAAGTCCGGGACGATGTGGTCGGCGCTCAAGTCCTCGCGCGCCGTCGTGGTCACCACCGAGAGGACGGCGCACCCTGCCGCGTGACCTGCAGTCACACCGCTGGGAGCATCCTCGACAACGAGGCAGTCCTGAGGCCGCACGCCCATCCGTTGTGCACCGAGAAGATACGGCTCAGGGTCGGGCTTTCCGGCGCTGATGTCATCGGCTGAGATCAACACTTCGGGCACCGGAAGCTCGGCCGCCTCCAGTCGCGCCACTGCAAGGTTCCGCGTCGCCGATGTCACCACTGCTCCGCGTCCGGCGACCGCGGAAAGCGCCTGCGCCGCTCCAGGCAGTGTGCGTATACCTTCGGTGTCGGACTCCTCGAGCTCGACGATGCGAGCCAAGGCCGCTTCCTGGTCACCGTCGGGCAGCAAACTGGCGACGATGTCTGCGGCGGGCACGCCGTGAAAGTCCTGCCACCGGTCAGGATCGACGCCATGCTCCTTTGCCCATGTGCCCCAGGCTCTGCGCACCACGGGAGTGGAGTCGATCAAGGTGCCGTCGTTGTCGAACAACACCGCGGCAAAGGTTCGGTTCAGTACGGTCATCGAAGCATTGTCGCCGATGTCACCTACGATGCTGGACATGACACCTATCCCCAAGCCCGACGCCGAGGTGGAGCGCGTTCTGGTGGTCGCTGCTCACCCCGATGACGCCGACTTCGGTGCTGGTGGAACGGTGACAACCTGGACCCGGGCAGGGATCGAGGTGACGTTGTTGTGCCTCACGCACGGGGAGCAGGGAGCACGTCCAGACGCGGACATATCTCAGCTCGCCCGAGAGCGCGAGAAGGAGCAACGGGCAGCAAGCGCCAAGGTCGGCATTACCGATGTCCGATTCTTGGAGGGCTACTGGGATGGGTCACTGGAGGCGACTCAAGAGTTGCAGCGCGACATCACAGACGTGATTCGACGGGTGCGGCCACAGCGTGTTCTCTGCCAGTCGCCGGAGCGTTGGTATGAGCGACTGATGGCCTCCCATCCCGATCACCTGGCGGCCGGCGAGGCGACAGTGCGGGCCTGCTACCCGGCCGCCGAGAACCCGTTCAAGTGGCCAGAGCTCAATCTGGACTTCTGGAAGGTCGGCGAGATCTGGCTGATGGCCCACCCCAGCGCGGATCACCCCGTGGACATCACCGAGACGTTCGAAGCCAAGGTCGAAGCGTTGCAACAGCACTCGAGCCAGACTGCGCATCGCGATGAGATGGCAGACATGCTGCGCTCCTGGTCGACAAGCATCGCCGAGCGGTTCGACTTGCCCGAGGGCCGGCTGGCCGAGGCCTTCAAAATCGTGCCGTTGAACTGAGCTCGGGTCATGCAGTCGGTTGAGTTGCTGCTCGATCCCGCTACATCGCAGGGAGTCGTCGAGCAGTGGGAGGCGCTGGCCGCGGCAGATTTGCCGAGTCAGTCTCAGCACAAGGGCTCGACCAATGCCCCTCACATCACGATTGGCCTTGCCTCCGCCATCGACCAGCACGCCGAGTCTGCGTTGAGCCAGATCCCTCGGTCGCTGCCCTTGGCCGTCCATCTTGGGCCGATCGTGCTCTTTGAGGGCAAGAACACCGCGGTGTTGGCGCGGATGGTGCACGTATCGGCGCAGTTGCTTGAAGTCCACGAGGCCGTCAGTACTGCCTTGAGGCGGTGCCCGGGGCAGGTGGAGCATCTGGCGATAGGGCATTGGGTGCCGCACGTGACCTTGGCACGCCGGATCAAGCGGCAGTCCATCTCCGAGGCCCTGACGGTGCTGCGCGAAGTGGCGCTTTTGGCCCCGGAGCGATCGTGGACGGGGCACGCCGTGGATCTACGCCGATGGGATAGTGAAGCCAAGCAGGCATGGACCGTGCCTCAAATCCCCTCGGGACAAGGACAGCAGATCACGTGAGCGAGATCCAAGACGACCTTGCCGGGGCTATCCCGGTGACCGCAGCAGCCATCGCAGCCGTGGGCGAAGAGCAGTGGAGTGACCCATCCACGTGCACCGATTGGAACGTCCGCGATCTTGTGGAGCATCTGGTCGGTGGCGTCTGGCTCACCGCCTCAGTGCTCGCTGGCGAAGGTGCCACGGGCCGACCCGACCAGAGCGAGATGGCCGATCACGCACTGGCCAACGCCTTCACCGAGGCCGGTGGCCGGGTCGTCGCCACCCTGGCCGAGCCCGACGTGCTCCAGCGTCCGGTGCGGGTAGGTATGGGGCCGGTGCCGGGTGTGGTCGCTGCCCAACTGTGCCTCGTCGAGACCCTCGTGCACGGCTGGGATGTCGCGCGGAGCACAGGGGCAGACGTGACCTTTGATCAGGGAACGGTCCAGCGGACGTTGGACTTCAGCAAAGCCATGATGAGTCAAATCCCCGAGGGACGTTCACCGTTTGCCGAGGAGCGCCATCCGGCAGCCGGTGCCTCGCCACTGGAGCAGTTGATCGCGCTCTTGGGCCGCGAGTCCCGGTAGGCCGTCCACGACGGCCGCGGATCAGGCGTCCCACCGCGCTTTCGTAGGGCACAACGAGGGGACTCTCGGCTAATCGAGGTCGGAGCGAGCACGTGACTCGACGGTGATGTTGACTGATCCGCCATACGTGGCCACCAAGGTGCTGATCACCGGGATCGAGGCCTGGCCTTGGAGGCGCACCGTGGCGGTCCGGCCGTCAGCGGTGCCAGTCCCGGGTAGCAAGGTCCACCCCAACACTCGGCTGGGCCGCGTTCTACCGGCCAAGTGCTCGCTGGCCGCCTCGACAACCCCTTGGTCGGCCAAGGGCACACCTTGCTCCACTCCCCCGCTATAGACCGCCTCTTCGGCCACCGCGTCGGCCGCATCGAGGGCAGCTGCGTCGGCCGCATCGAGCAGCTGGATCCGGCTCAGCTGGATCGAGGTCACGGCGATGACGCCGACTATCAAGGTGAGTGCGATCGCAGCCATCCCGATCAGCAAAACACCGATCTGTCCGTCCTCATCACCTGCACCCGCCCGAGCGGCGGGGGATCTAGACATCACGGACTGCTCCGGGCACGGAACTCATCGACGGGCTCGGTGTGTCGACCGGTCATCGTGATCGAGGTCGGCACCGCGCCGGACATGAAGCTCGGGATCAGCGGTAGCGGGACTTGCACGGTCGAGTTGATCTCAAGGGCACTGCCCGGAGTCAGGCATGGAGAGGTGGCGCACACCACCGCGATATTGCCCTCACCCGAGTCGAACCCGTGAGCATCGAAAACGAACTGCGCTGCTGCGAGGCTGCGAGCAGGCGCGGAGACGTCATCCGGTGACGTCACGTATGCCCGGCCGGCCTCGCGAGCAGCACCGGAGGCGGCATAAGCCCCCGCTTGGAGGCGTCCAACGGTGCCCACCAAATAAAACAACGGCAGCAGCAAAACGATCATCAGGAAAGTGACCTCGATGAGCGCCGAGCCTCGCTCCGATCGCGACCGCGAATTCCAAGGCCGTGTCATCCAACGCCGCACCTGCGAGAGCAGTGTCACTATTGATCCTCGGCGAAGGCTTGCCCGGTCACCGTCATCGAGCCAGGCGGGCCCAGGGGACCGAGCAACGGGACCGGCAATCTGGCGCTGACCTGGACCACCTCGACCCCGCCCACCACCGTCCGGTTCGACGTCACCTGCGTTCCATAGCGACCGGGGAGCGTCGTACCTAACAGTTCCCGGGTGCGAGCAACGCCCTGGTCGGTGGAACTCCCACTCCGAGCACCTTCGCGGGCACCTTCAATGACATGCGCGGTCGCGGTGTTGTGAACGTGCAGCGCATAGCCGAGCTGCAGCACCGTGGCGAACATGAGTGAGACGACGGCCGAGACCATCACGAACTCCGCGACCGCCGACCCACGGTCAGATCGCAGAGCGGTCAATGTCAAGGATTGACCACGGAGTTCATGGCAGAGGTGAACACGTCAGCTAGAAGTGTCCGTGCCAGGATCGTCAAGACGACGACGAGGCCTGCCGACATCACGGTGATCATGACCCAGCCTGGAATGTCGCCGCGCTCCCCCTCGTCGGCGTAGTCGCGAACCCGAGTTCCGAGGCCGACCGCAGCGGCATAGGCGCGGCGCTGTGCTTGTTCCAGATGCTTCATGCTGTACTCCTTCGTGTGGTGATGCAGGGTTTGGCCAGATGTGAAGATCTATTCATCAGACGGTGAGTCGCAGGAGAGCCAGGCCTGGGTAGGCGGCGAAGACGACAGTGACCGGTAGAACGAGGAAGACGACCGGAATCATCATCGCGATCTCGCGTTTGCCGCCTTCCTCGATCAGTGCTTGTCGCCCCGACTCACGGGCATCTTGAGCTTGGGCACGGAGCACCTCACCCAAAGGTGTCCCTCGCTCGATCGCGACCACAATGCCGTCCACGAATCGTGATAGCGGGGCCAGACCGGTGCGCTGACTGATCCCTTGCAGCGCCATCGGCAACGACATTCCCGTGCGCGCAGCGGACAGGGCGATGTCCAACTCGGCGGAGAGCTCACCCTTGGAGAGCCGAGACACCCGTTCCAGGGCGGCGCTCGTGCCTTCGCCGGCGGTCACGGACAGCGCCAGCAACTCAGCGACCGCCGGGAACTCGGCCATGATGCGTTGCTCGCGCTGTGTGGCGCTGCGGGTGAGCACGCTGTCACGTGCCATCGCCCCACCCATCGCAGCAAGACCCACAAGGAGTATCAGCGCCGGGACCGGCGCTCCCTGCGTCCACCACAGCAATGAAGCAACCGCCGACATGCCCACGGCGGCGGCAACCGACCACAGGACCTGCTGGACCCGGAATCCCTCAACATCTTCGGCCGCGTTCGCCCGCTGGAGCCGGGTCCGCACGGACTCAGTCCCGCCGAGGAGTCTGTCGAGCCGCGCTGCGAGTCGTGTGGTGAGCGGCCCGAACACTTCGCCCATACCAAGCGTTGCTTGCTCCTGATGCAGCAACCGCGAACGGCGCGGTGGATGCTCGAGATAGGGCTCGACGCGCGCCGCCAGGCTGATCCGACGTGTCAGCGGCACGCCGCGAAAGATCAAGTAGGCACCGAGGGAGAACAGAGCGCCCAGAAGCGCTCCCGTCAGAGAGACGTAGGCGGTCATCGCAACACCCGCTGCTCTTCGGGCAACCGTCCGAGGATGACCATGAGTCGGTAGGCGAGCACGCTCAGTGCGGCCCCGATCGCCAAGATCAACACGCCGGCAGGCTCCCGATAAGCAGCCAAAGCGCTTTGTTGAGTAGCCATCAGGATCAGCACGACCCACGGCGCAGCCATCGCGAGGCGGGCAGCGTTGACAGTCCAGCTCTGCCTGGCTTCCAGCTCGGCTCGCGAACGCGCGTCCTCCCGCAGGAACTGAGACAGCGCGCGCAGCACCCTACCCAAGTCGCTACCGCCTACCTCCCGTGCGATCCGCAGCGCTTCGACCAATCGGTCCGCCACCGGATCCGCCATACGGGCCTTGAGCAAATCCAGCGACTCGGCGAAACGCCCCGTGGCCCGGTAGTCATCGGCAAAGAGTTCGAAGGCGGGCCGCAGATCCTCCGGCCCACGATCGCTCAGCTGCACGAGCGCCTCGGGCAATGCCAGGCCAGCCCGAACGGCCGAGGCGACGTGATCAACGACATCGGGCCAGACATCCCGTAGTTGGTTGCGTCGCGCCCTAGCCCTCGCCTTGACGTAGGCGATCGGCCCGTAGCCGCCCATCACGGCGAAAGCCACGGCGATGGCCGGCACCAACGTGATGGCGTACACGATCACCAGCACAACGAGACCGCCAGCAATCGAAACACTCATCAGGGCCCGTGCGCTCATCCCCCGGATGCCCGCAACTGCGATCTCGTCGCCCAGCCGGCGCAGATATCGAGGCTTCATGCGGGCGTTTCGTGTCCGCACCGCACGCGGCCAGCAGGACCACCAGATGCTCGCCAGTCCAATGCCCAGGGTCAGTCCCAGGAGTACACCCGTCATCGCCGTTCACCTGCCATCAGGCGTCCGTGAGCAGATCGCTCAGGTCATAGCCAGCGCGTTCGAATCGATCAGGATGCGGAGGGAAGCCTTTGCGCCGCACCAACTCTGCACCTTCGAGCCCGAATAGATCCGCCACCTCAATAACTTCTCCCTCGGCGCGGCCGGGCAAACCGACAATCTCTTGAACTCGGCGCTGCCCGTCAGCCTGCAATGCCACGTGCACGACGATGTCCACCGAACTAGCGACAGTGGGCACCACGAAACTGCTGCCAACATTGGGGCCAGCCAACAGCGGCAGGGTGCACATTTTTGTGATTGCTTCGCGCGCGCTGTTCGCGTGAATGGTGCACATGCCCGGGAGCCCGGAGTTCAATGCAATGAGCAAATCGAGGCTTTCGGCCTGACGGACTTCACCGACCAGAATGCGCGAGGGCCGCATGCGCAGTGCCTCCTTGACCAACCGGCGCAAGGGAATCTCACCAGTGCCCTCTAGGCTCGATTGTCGACATTGCAGGCCAGCAACATCTCGCAGTGGAATTTTCAGCTCGAAGACCTCTTCACACGTAATGACTCGCTCGTGGGCAGGTATCGCAGCCGCCAGACAATTCAACATGGTGGTCTTGCCAGCTTGGGTACCACCGGCAACGATCACGTTCAGCCCGCTGGCAACGGCCGCCCCAAGGAAGCGTCCGGCCGCTGGAGTGATCGTGCCCAGGCGCATCAGGTCATCAAGATGGTCGGCCGCCACCACGAACTTACGGATATTGACTGCCCAGTGGCGTCGCGTGATGTCCGGGATCGCCACGTGGAGTCTTGAACCCTCGATTTATCTAGGGTTAGTTGGGGCTTTGGTTCCAGGTGGGCTGGTCGCGCCGTGGATTACGTGTGTGCGACGTGGAGTGCTGATTCTGGCTTGGCCAGTCTTGGCTATGTGGATTCGGGTGGGCTGAC